>JAIXRT010000182.1 GCA_027485075.1 Cytophagaceae bacterium | reverse complement strand
ATTGACCCACTTTGGGATGAAGGATATTATGGATTAGCCGTTTGTTTAACGGAATTAGACAAATGGTTTGAATCGCTACACTTCTTAAAGAAAGCGATTAAGCTCAATGAGGCAAATCCACTGTATTGGACAGGATTAGCGGATGTAGAAGCGTACTTAGGTAACACAATCTCCGCAGATGAAGCCTACCAAAAATCACTTGAATTAGATTCCTTTTTTGCGCCAACCTGGGTAAAATGGGCGCAGTTACATTATGATTTGGAGGACTTTGAGAAATCTGCTGATATCATGCTTTCGGCCATCGATGAATTACCTGAAGAGGCTGAATTATACTACCGGTCGGCCATTTTTCTGATTAAAGCAGGTCAATTCAAGGAAGCCTTCCATTTTCTAGAAACAGGTTTAGTCTTAGATTATGATAAGCATGTGCTTATTTTTGATTATTTCCCTAATCTGGAAACACAAAAAGCTATTTTTAAGTTAATCCAACAGTACAAAAAATAAAACCCTTCTGAACAGGAATTTAACCATTCATCCAAATCGCTTTCGAGATTTGAAATGCTTTGGTAAATTCGCTTCTTATTCAAATTTAACAAAATGAAAAAATTGTTTTACACGGGTCTTGCGATCCTCCTACTTCAAGGTGCTTCATTTGCGCAACAAAAAGCCAAATCGCTACCTATCCCTGAAAAAGTAACTTCTGCTGAAGGAATCACAGAATACAAATTGGCCAACGGCCTCAAAGTATTGTTGTTTCCAGATCCTTCCAAGCAAACCATCACCGTAAACATAACGTATTTAGTGGGTTCACGCCACGAAGGTTATGGAGAAACGGGTATGTCTCACTTATTAGAGCACATGGTTTTCAAGGGCACAAAAGAAAAACACAAAGAAGTTGCCAAAGAAATCTCTGACCATGGTGCTCAATTTAATGGTACAACCTGGTTAGATCGTACTAATTACTTTGAAACCTTTGCTGCTACGGATGAAAATTTAGATTGGGCATTGGATATGGAGGCTGATCGTATGATCAATTCCCGTATTTCAAAAAGTGAATTAGAAACGGAAATGACCGTAGTTCGTAACGAATTTGAGAGTGGCGAAAATGATCCAGGAAGTGTTTTGATGGAGCGTATTGTTTCAACAGCTTTCTTATGGCACAACTACGGTAACTCGACCATTGGAGCTCGCTCTGATATCGAAAAAGTGCCTATCGAGAACTTGCAGGCGTATTACCGTAAATATTACCAACCAGACAATGCGGTATTGTTAGTAGCTGGTAAATTTGACCCGGTTAAAACATTGAAATTAATCAACGAGAAATTTGGGGTAATTCCACGTCCAGAACGTGTGTTAACACCTACATTCACGGCTGAACCTACACAAGATGGTGAGCGTGAAGTGACCTTGCGCCGCGTAGGTGATGTACAACAAGTTGGAATGGCCTACCATATACCTTCTGGTTTACATCCAGACTATATTGCTTGTGATGTGTTAGTAGACCTTTTAACAGATGCGCCATCAGGTCGTTTGTACAAAGCGTTAATTGACACAAAGAAAGCATCTAGCCAATCTGGCTTTACTTTTCAGTTGAAAGAGCCTGGTTTAGTATACTTCAGTGCTGAGGTATTAAAGAACAAATCGGTTGATTCAGTCAAAAACATCATGATTGAGACGATTGAGCAGTTTGCTAAAAAAGCACCAACCCAAGAAGAGGTTGATCGTATCAAAACAAAAGGCATTAAGAACATTGAATTGTTGTTGAATAATGCACAACGTGTGGGTGTAGGTCTATCTGAGTATATCGCTCAGGGAGATTGGAGATTATTATTCCATACACGTAATCAATTAGAAAAAGTTACTGCCGCTGATATCCAACGTGTCGCAGCGAAGTATTTCAAATCAGCTAATCGTACGTCAGGAATTTTCTATCCGACGGAGAAACCAGATCGCGCAGAAATTCCTGAAGCAAAAGATGTTGCTGAGATCCTTAAAGACTTTAAAGGAAAAGCTGCAGTTGCGGAAGGGGAAGCATTTGACCCATCACCAAGCAACATTGATTCTCGTACAAAAACGGAGAAAATCGCAGGTATTTCATTGGCATTATTACCAAAGAAAACACGTGGAAACTCGGTTTATGCACGTATGACCCTTCGTTTTGGAGATGAAAAATCGTTATTGGGAACTTCAACTGCCGCTGACTTAGCATCGGACATGTTGACAAAAGGAACAGCGAAACACACACGTCAGCAGTTCCAAGATGAATTGGATAAACTAAAGGCACGTGTTTCCATTTCAGGCTCACCTTTCCAAGCGGTGTAACGATTGCCGGAATGACTCGGGGCTGATAGATCGCTTGATTAATGGCGCTGGAGAGGGCTTCACGGCGAACCATCAGCCGACCGCTTCCGCCTCCCGTGCCTGGTTCGGAGG
The DNA here is from genome assembly GCA_027485075.1 of Cytophagaceae bacterium. GTDB lineage: Bacteria > Bacteroidota > Bacteroidia > Cytophagales > Spirosomataceae > Aquirufa. The sequence continues at coordinate 668 of JAIXRT010000182.1, read as the reverse complement.
CGCGTCCGGTCCAGCCCGGAGTTGCAACTTTTTCTGAGACCATCACCGTCGCCTCGGCATCGATGAGGGCGGTTCGCACTCCACGATTAACCGTCCCGACCACAAAAACGATCTTTCCTTTGAGCTGGGTAGCGATCGCGTCGTCCAGCTTTTCGGGCGTTTCTTTGCCGAGCACCAGAAGGACGCCTTCGGCGGATTTGTCTAGTTTTCCGGTCGAAACGACGCCGATGTCGCCCATGGAAATCGCTTTGGATCCAATCGTCATCGCCAAACTCTTCGGATCAGTGCGGACCCTCCAGAAGTCGTTGTATTGGAAGTAGCTGCCATCGGGCATCACCGACTTGAGGCCGAGCTTTTTGAAGTGAGCCGCGACGTAGTTTGCCGCCTTCTCGAACCCAGGTTCGCCGGTTCCGCGTCCCTCGCATTCTGGTCCCGCCAGGTAGCCCAGATACTCCTTTCCATCCTTCGTTGAGATCGATTCAAACCCGGTTTTCAGAAGGGAAGGAACCTCAGCGAGGCCCGGTCGGAACTGGGCTTGCGCGGCCAACGCAAGCGAGCTGGCAAGGAGCGACGAGGCGATTCGAGAACGCATGCCGGTAATTTACCGACTTCGACCCGCCTCCTGTTCCAGTTTTGAATAAATAGTGCAGGATGTTTGGCGGGTGATT
>JAIXRT010000036.1 GCA_027485075.1 Cytophagaceae bacterium | reverse complement strand
TCAATAGGTCGATTCAGCCCGTTCAAAATTTCAGTTGAACCACCTTTTCCTATCAACTGCACCGAGCCACGAACGTCTGGATTTGCTTGGGTAGTCGTACCAATAAATGTATACAAATATTGATCCTTCCAGCGTTCGATGTAGGTTAAGGCATTCTGATTTTCAGATTTCTGAATCGGATTACCCTGCGCATCCAGTACCCAAATTACCCGATTAGATTGATCACCCGCGATGATTTGATGTTTTTTAACATCGATGCGTACCGCCGTAAAATTTGGAATAGTCCCTTTCGGCAAGGAAACGGGTAAATCTTCCACAGAAAAAGCATTATTTTCTTTCAGTGGAGCAGCGGCCGGAATCTCCAATTCCTTGGGTGCCTTTGTTAAATAATATTCCTTGATTTTTTCCCAATCAGCGTCCGAAATCATTTGTCCCTTGGGACGCATGATGGCGTAATCTGACAAAGGTTTTTCCAATAAGTCTATCTCCTTCGAAACACCGAGCATGACCGCCATGTAGGGCAGTGTGCTGTATTGCCAAACATTCTTGGGCAATGATGCTGGATCGGGTAAGGCATGACAGGACTGACAATGTTGCTTCGCTAAGGTTTCTCCTTCCGAGACGTCTTTTGAACAACTAGGAAATTCATAAGAGAAAACCGAGAAAAGGGCAATTGCCAGGATTATCCGCATCAATTCAGCTTTTTAAAGACTTGCATGCGATCGGAGTTACGCGTCACAAAATACAAAGGACCCTTCGGGGTTTGGACAATTTTGATATCGCGCACGTCACCTTCTTGCAAGAACCCGGTATCCGTAGGAATGAGGGCCTTAAATCCTCCCTTGCCATCCCCCTTTAAGATAAGACCAAAAAAGGCATCATAACGCGCTTGATACATCGAAGCTCCATTGAAATTTCCACCTAGAATAACATCCAAATGTCCATCTTTATCCACATCCTCCGTACGCAAAACCATCACTTTGGACACTTGAGCCAAAGCCGGTAAATCATGGCGCTCAAACTTACCCTTGCCTTTATTTTCCAAATAGATAGATTCAAATGTATTCACCATGCGCTCAGTCGCACCTTTCAGTTCACTATCCCCAAATAACTCCTCAATGGTATTTCCTGCGAAATCTTTGTATTTCGTATACTTTTTAGAAATGATGCTTGGAATCTGCTTCCCAATCTCGTCTTTGCTATTGATTGGGTACCAATCATCGCCTCGATTATAGCCAATAATATGTTCCTCGGTCTCATTCTTGTCTACATCCTTGATTAACATCCGCAGCTTCCCAGTTACTTCCTTACGCAATTTGGTATTTGTTCCTAAATTACCTACCACAAAATCTACATCACCATCTTGGTCAAAATCCCCCGCCGTCAAACCACTCCAGAAACCGGTCAATTCCGACAATCCATTTTCGATTGACGTGAATTTACCCTTTTGATTTTCAAACATTTTAATCGGCATCCAATCTCCTACCACAGTTAAATCTTGATCACCATCGCGATCAAAATCGGCCCAAATGGCTTCGGTCAACATCCCCGCTTCACGAAGTTCTGGGGCTAAAGCCTGTGTCCTGTCGGCGAATTGTCCTTTTCCATTATTCACTAATAAGTATGATTTTGGCGAATACCCATAATGGTAAGCTACCACGCGACCACCGATGAATAAATCCATATCGCCATCCCGATCAAAGTCGCATGGACGAACAACCGATTTATTATCATACATCGCAGGCAAGGCTTTTACATCGCGTGTAAAATTCCCTTTGCCATCATTTTTGTATAAACGGTCAAACTGCTCAGGCATTTTATCGTAAAACTCATTTCCACCTGTCACCACATATAAGTCTAGATCTTTATCGCCATCAGCATCAAAAAACAAAGCATCTACATCTTCGTACAAGCTGTCCACGTGAAAGGATGTTTGAGGAGAAAAGGTGAAACCGTTAGGCTTTTGCAAAAACAACTGGCCCGCTTGGTACTTCGCTCCTCCTACATAAAAGTCTTCTAAACCGTCTCCATTAACATCCCCCACGGCCATCTTAGGGCCTTCCATGGAAACCTTAAATGGAATTAATAACTCACGGTTGAAATCAAAATAGGTATTTTCTTGATGCAAATAAGGAATCCCAGCTGCTGCGGTTACTTCCTCGAACAGCGGTTTCGGCTGAACAAAGAATTGAAAATCCTTCACCAACATCTGTGCATTTTTCTGATCAAGTGTCAACAATTCATTGATCTTCGGATTTTTGATGATTTGCATTTTCTCATTTTCCCAAATCACAATCAAGGAATCCACTTGTGTCAATTGACCTATTCCGAAAAGTAACGTAGGTTCTACCGAACTCATAAAACCACGCGTCGGCATCATCTGCTGAAGCTGTTGGCCTTCTTTCGTCTTCAATATCACTTTGGCCCCGATACCAAACGTATTCATTCCCTCTCCTTTAAACTTCACTTTCACGAAATTATTCTTCAACAATTCGCGGGAATGGTTTTCGTAAATTCCTGCCGGCTCATTCAAGTTATTGGAAATCAAATCCAAGTCCCCATCATTGTCCAAATCCGCATACGAACTACCATTCGAAATTCCCTCTTCCTCAAATCCCCAAACCTTCGACTTATCTTTAAAACGTAAATCTTTCGACCCTTGAAACAAATAGTTATGCACCTTACCGCTCGGCATTAAATCGATTGCTTCCTGATCCAATTTATGGGAAGTTGGCAAGCCATAATGCAGCGAATCTCCGATGACGAATTTGAGGTAATCGAGGTCATTTGGCCGACGCAAAATACCGTTTGAAACGAAGATATCTTTCAGCCCATCCCCATCATAATCAGCCATTAGCGTACCCCAGCTCCAATCCGTAGCTGCTACGCCGGATGAGGCCGCAATATCGGAGAACTTTTGTCCACCCATATTTAACTGCAAACAGTTTCGGCTATATTGATTGAAATACCCAAACTGCAGTTTATACATGTAAATATCTAGTGGATCCTCACCCACAGATGATTTCTCAACCTTTTCATCCTCAGGGTACATGTCCAGCGTCATCACATCCTGGTATCCATCATTATTGATATCTGCAATATCAGACCCCATCGAAAAGCGACTTAAATGCTTGAAATGCTCTTTAATTCCTTCCTTGTAGGTTCCGTCTTTTTGATTGATGTAATAATAATCGTCCTCGTGGAAATCGTTGCTGACATAGATATCGAGCCAACCGTCATTATTTAAATCAGCAACCGAAACACCCAAGCCATAGCCCATCGCGGCTTGGTAAATACCTGATTCAGCAGAAACGTCTTTGAACTTACCCCCATCGTTGCGGTATAAATAATCACCCGCCTCGTTATCCTTCAACATCCGCGTATTGACACGGTCGTACGAGCGGGTATTATGAACCGCATGGTTCAATAGATAACAATCCAAATCACCATCTTTGTCATAATCAAAAAAGGCTGCTTGGGTAGCAAAACCGGTAAAATCTAGGCCATACTCATTTGCTTTCTCCGTGAAGGTATTGTCGCCATTATTGATGTACAACTCATTCGACCCCTCCATCCCTTTGAAATTACTCACCGCACAGACGTAAATATCCAATAACCCATCCCCATTCACATCGGCCATGGTCACTCCAGTCTTCCAATCAGAGAATCCTTCCACCCCGGCCTTGACCGAAATGTCTTCAAACTCCATATTTCCCTTGTTCAGGTATAACTTATTTTTACCCTGATTCGACGTAAAAAACAAATCTACGAGACCGTCATTGTTGATGTCTCCAGACGCGACCCCTCCACCATTATAAAAATAGAGGTAATCCAAAATATTAAATTCAGGGGTTTCCTTGATTTGATTCGAAAAATCAATGTGCGTTTTAGAGGCAGGCAATTTCTCAAACAATTGCACATCATCACCTGATTTACACGCTAGGAAACCAGTGGATAAAATGAAAAATGCGAGATACTTATTCATACTACTTATTATTTTACTTGAAACACTTGTGCTTTGTCATTGTTTTTAGCGAGGACAACAAAATTCCCTCCTTTAACTTTCACTAGAGACATTTTTCGTACCTGACCACGCGTCTGAAAACCCGTGTCCTTTGAGCGTTTTACAGCAAATTTTCCTTGACCGAAACCTTTTAACATCAAACCATAAAGTGAATCAAATCGTCCCCACTCTGGTAATGAATCAAAGAAATTGCCAGCTAACAAAATATCTAACTTCCCATCATGGTCAAAATCATTTACCTCAATGCCTCGAATCGAAGAAAATTGTGCTTCATAAGGCAAGGCTTGCAAGCTGAAATTACCTTTCCCATCATTGATCAAAAAGGCCGATTCCGTGGTTGTGATTTGACGAATCACCATCCCTGTTCGTTGTTCATCCGAGTACAATTCCTCTACTGTTTTATTCGCATAATCTTTGTACTTGATGAATTTCTGCTTAATCGCTGGGGTCGCACGTTGCAATTCGCCTTTCAAGACCATCGGATAGGTATTCCCATCTTCAGTAACACATGAAATAATTTGCTCTACGGTACCATTCTTATCAAAGTCATTAACCGATAAGGTTGCTGGGAATTCAGCAGATGCTTTAACCTTCGAATTTAACCCAAAATTACCCGCCACAAAATCCATATCCCCATCACCATCGATATCTGCTGGTTTTAAACATCCCCAAAGACCTTCTGAACCAGGAACCATTTCTTGCTTGACTAATTTACGGCCACGTTCATTTTTGAATACGACGATACCACCCCAATCTTGGGCAATCACAAGATCAGCATATCCATCACGATTCACATCCGTCCATTCGGCATCAGTCACCATGCCCAATTCACCAATCTCCGGCATGAAGCGTTTTGAATAATTCTTGAACCCACCTGTGCCGTCATTAATGTACAAATTACTGCTTGGGCTCATTCCATACTTGGTGGATAACATCCGAGAACCGACAAATAAATCTATATCCCCATCATGATCCATGTCAGCGGCTGTCACACATGACCCATTTTCAAAGATGGTTGGAAAACGAAGATCACGTTTGAAATTTCCCTTTCCATCATTCAGATACAATAGATCATGTAATTCAGGAGCGTTAATTTCAAATTCATTACTACCGGTAACAATGAATAAATCTAGATCTTTATCCCCATCTGCATCAAAGAAAATGGCATCCGTATTTTCCGTAGTTTGATCTAGGCTAAAGTCGGCCTGCGTACTTTCCTTAAACTGACCACTAGCTTGTTGGACAAATAATTGCTTTTTCTGACCAGCACCACCACCCAAATATACATCGTCTAATCCGTCTCCATTCACATCGCCAACTGCCATGGCTGGACCTTGAGTAGAGAATTTTTGCTTCAACAACACATCTCGGTCCCAATCGTTAAATAGACTTTCTTGATGCGTATAGGCTAATGTTTTTGACGTTACATCTGAGAAAAGCGGCTTAGTAATCACAGGAGTAAACACGAATTTCCCATTTGCCTTTGCATAATCAAGCGTGAGCACCTGATCAGACTTAACAGCCTTCAAGACTTGCATGTTATCATCTGGCCAAATGATTTGTAGTGAATCAATTTTACCATTTTGACCTAGACCAAACACCATTTGGTGATCACTCGACGATTGAAAACCACGGTTCGGCATTTGTTGCAACACCTTAATTTTGCCTTGTTGGAACAAGGTAACCTTCGCCCCAATCCCATTCAAATTCCGAGCTGTTCCCTTTAAGTGAATGGTCAAATAATGATTCTTTAATTTTTCGTTGGTCTTATTTTTATACACCGAGAGTGGCGCATTGACATTATTCACAACTAAATCTAAATCCCCATCGTTGTCCAAATCTCCATAGGCGGAGCCATTTGAAAAACCTGGACCTTCCAAGCCCCAAGATTTTGCTTGGTTCGAGAATTTTAAATCCCCTTCATTTTTAAAAGCATAATTTGGAATGGGGACTGATGAAATTTTGTCCGTAAATTCTTTGTAATCAAACACTTTACCGTTTAGCATTTGCTGCATGGTATTGCGATCACCTAAAAAGTCAACAAAATCTTGATCCGTCAAATCCTTAGCGATACCGTTCGCCACAAAGATGTCTTTTTGACCATCGTTATCCATGTCAAAAATCAAAGCTCCCCATGACCAATCCGTCGCATGCACGCCGGCTAGTTGGCCTACCTCACTAAACGTCCCATCACCATTATTCAGCTGCAAGTTATTCCGCATGTATTGATGCCAAAAACCGCGCTTCAACTTCAAATCCACTAAGTTATAGCCTTCAAAAATGGACGTGGTTTTCAATCGGCGATCATCTCCTGGAAGCATATCGGTGACAAAAATATCTAGGTTCCCATCGTCATTAATATCCGCGATATCTGCGCCCATGGAGCTAAGTGAGATATGCGGCATTTGATTTTCTAAGTCTTCTTTAAATGTTCCATCGTGCTGATTAATGTATAAATAATCGCGTTCGTAGAAATCATTAGAAATATAAATATCTGGCCAATTGTCATTATTGACATCGCCAATCGTTATTCCTAAACCAAAACCGATCAAGCTGCCATAAATACCAGCTTTTTCGGATACATCCGTAAACTTGATGCTCTTACCGTCGGGACTGTCGTTTCGAAACAACTTATCGCCGCCTAGTTTGTCGCGCATATCGCGCAAATTTGTATATCCTAATTTATCGATGGGTGTAAAGCTATTATTCAGCAAATACATATCTAAATCACCATCACGATCATAATCGAAAAATGCTGCGTGTGTTGAAAGACCACCGTCTTCTAATCCAGCTTCTTTCGCCTTTTCTTTATACGAGGGAATACCTCCTTTAATACCTTGATTCATGTATAACTGATTTCCACGTGCATCACGAGAACCGGAGTTACATACATAAATATCCATTAATCCGTCGCCGTTGACATCCGCAAAAGTCACACCCGTAGACCAGAATTTCTTACCTACAATTCCTGCCTGTACCGTTATGTCTTCGAAGTGCATCCCTCCTTTGTTCAGATAGAGCTTGTTGTCTTCAAAATTTGAGGTAACAAAAAGATCAGAAAGCCCGTCATTGTTGACATCGCCGATCGCCACACCACCGCCATTGTAGAAATTACGGTAGTTGAAAATATTGAATTCTTTCTTCTCTAAACTACGATTTACGAAATCAATACCCGTTTCAGACGCGGGTAATTCTTCGAAAAGCGTGTCATCTTTCGTGGAGCAAGCGAAGGCTAGAAAAGCTGCGCTACAAAGGAGTACAAAATGCTTCATGGAACGTTCAACTAATGGACTGCAAAAATACAAAAAAGGCCTTGTTTAGAAAATAAAAAGGCAGAACCAATGGCTCTGCCTTTCTATCAAATTTGGGATGAATTAATACCCAGGATTTTGCTTCAATAATGGGTTAGCATCGATACGTGGTTGTGGAATTGGGAACAATTCACGTCTCTTATCTAAATTCTTCATGAACTTACGCTCTAAAGAGAATGTACCGAAACGAATCATATCGTTACGTCTCCATCCTTCCCATGCAAACTCACGACCACGCTCAGCTAAGATATCAGCTGCAGTAATCGAAGTCAATGGATCAACACCAGAACGCGTACGAATTCTGTTCACATCAGCTAAAGCTTCAGCAGTTCTTCCTAAACGGAAAGCAGCTTCTGCACGCATCATGATCGCATCAGCCAAACGGAAAACTACGTAGTCGTTTGATTGATCTCCATTCGGATTGTTCTTTTGGATCTCATATTTCTGAGAACGGATACCAGCAACTTGGAATTCTGGATCTGCATCCGTCATTTGATCCTTGTTGAAGTCAGCGATAAACGCTAATGGAGCACCTTTAGCATCTTTCAATGCAGCACCTGATGCAGCAAATTGCTGACCTTTGATCCACATAGAATTACGTAAATCTTTCGACTCAAATGAATTATAGAAATCTGCTAATGTACAGAAACCATTCCAAGGAGAGTTACCCAAACCATAAGTTGCTTGGTTAGCATAGTGTAAGGTTCTCATGTGGAAGTTCATACCACCTGCTTTGAAGCTATCGTAAGGGATTGTCCAAATATTCTCACCTGAACCTTCGTTTGCAACGATAAAGTTAGAAAGTGTAGAAGATGATAAAGACCAACCATTCTTAGACTTGATTACTGCATCAGCAGCATCGTATGCACCTTGCCAATCCGCTGAACCTTTGTAAACCGCAGCATTCAACTTCAATTTAGCTAGCAACATACGACCAGCATCTTGCGTCATACGTGAATATGCCTTTCCTGTTACCAAGTTTGGAATAGCTTCAGTAAGTTCCTTCTCAATGAAAGCATAAACCTCAGCACGCGTCTTAGTACCACCAGCAGAAGCATTATCTGTTACGATAGGGACGTTTCCAAACGCATCGATTGCCATGAAGTAATAGAAAGCACGTACTGCACGTAACTCATCTACTGCTTTTTGGTTTGTCTTCACAACTGGGATCAATTGGTTAATCTGAGAGATGTTACCAAAGATGAATCCCCACATTCCGTTGATAGGACCGTGTTGTGGAGTCCATGTGTGACGAGAATACGCCAACCAGTCACCACCATCAAACCAGTCACCACCACGTGTAGGCACGATCAACTCATCCGAAGATGCCTCACTAGGATTGAACCAATCCCACGTGATACCACGAAGACCACCATAAGCAGGTCCAAGTGCCGCAGCAATTTGAGCGTCAGTTTTCAAGAATTGATCCGCTGGGATCGCATCGTAAACTGGCTCAGTTAAATCTGTACAAGACGATAGGGCTAACGAAGCGAAAACACCTACTGAAAGTACTTTATAGATATATTTTTTCATTTTTTTAAAAATTTTATTGATCCGATTATATAACTAATTGAATACGAATTTTGTTTGATTAGAACGTAAGATTTACACCCGCAGTTAATGCACGCGTTTTGTAATAAGTCTCACGAACATCAATACCTGGAGCAGCTGATCCAATAGCTAAGTTTTGGCTAATCTCTGGATCAACACCTGTGTAGTTTGTAAACACAGCCAAGTTGTTACCTGCCACGTAAATACGCGCACGCTTGAACACACCTTTTACTGGGATTGTGTAACCAAATGATGCGTTGTTGATACGTAAGAAGTCACCTGACTCAACATAGTAATCCATTGGGATCGTACGCTCATCATTAATTTTTGAAGTCGCTGCTGATTTCAATGTACCTGATTCAGCTAAACGACCATCTTGACGACCTAACAACAATGCATTTGTGTTAACGATCTTAGCACCTAATTGGCTTGTCAATTGGAATTGCAAGTCAAATGCTTTGTAACGGATGTTTGTAGTCAAACCACCTACGAAAGTAGGGTTAGGATTTCCGATGTAAGTACGGTCCTTAGAGTTTGGATCTACAACACCATCACCATTTAAATCTTGGAATACATAACGACCATTCTCGATCTTGGCGATTTTAGCACCATAGAACTCTCCTACTGGACGACCTGCTTGTAATACTGAGAAGTTTACAGCTGATGTACCACGGATGAATGAACCTAAAGATGTAGGCAAGAATACCTGATCAGGAGCAGCGAATGAATCATTCTTCAATGAAACGATTTCGTTTCTGTTGAATGAAGCAGCTAACGTAGTAGCGATGTTCCAATCTTGCGTTTCTAAGATTTGATACGTTAATGACAACTCAACCCCTTGGTTTTTCATCGAACCGATGTTAGCCAACATAGTTGGGTATACATAACCTTTCTCTTGTGGTACGTTTACTGTGTATAACAAATCTTTTGTCGTACGTGTGTAAAGATCCAAGCTACCAGTCAATTTACCTTTGTATAATGAGAAGTCAATACCACCACCGTAGTTTTCGTTAATCTCCCATTTCAAGTTAGGATTTGGGTTAGATTGGATTGTGTATGCTGGCAAGAAATCATTTGCACCACCATCAAAGTATGTACCTGATGCTCCGTAGAACGACTTAGATAACAATGGACGAATACCTTCTGAGTTACCAGTTTGTCCCCAGCTAACACGCAATTTCAAGTTATCGATTGTCGAATTACCTTTCAAGAAAGCCTCTTCAGATAAAGTCCAACCAACTGAAACTGATGGGAAAATACCCCACTTGTTGTTATCACCGAATTTCGTAGAACCGTCACGACGAACGTTAACTGTTGCGAAATACTTGTTCAATAATGAATATTGAGCACGAGCTAAGAAAGAAACCAATTTGTATTGATTCTTGTAAGAACCTAATAAATTTGGATTAGCACGAATACCTAAACCTGCTCCTAAATTATTTGCTTCGAAAGCATCAGTCAAGAAGTTATTGTTTGAAGCACCGAAACCATCAGCAACTACATCTTGATACGTGTAACCAGCCAATACGTTCAATGAAGAAACATCATTCAATTTCTTTGAATAAGTTAACGTAGTCTCTAATTGCTTATCAGTAATCGAGTTCAAATTACGGCTTGCCGCGTTACCACCTACTGTAGCTAATAAATTAAGCGGAGTTGATTTCGCAAAGAAAGAACCATCAGCTGTTTGCGTACGCAATGTTCCTGATACGTTAAACACCAAACCATCTAAGATCGTATAACCAGCAGATGCATTGAATAAGAAATCGTGTAAACGTTGCTTATTAATTCTATTTTCAACAGTTGCTAACGGATTAAAGTTGGCAAATGTACCTGGGATCTGGAAGTATGTTCCATCCGCATTGTAAACTGGATCTGTTGGACGCATGTTCATTGCAAAACCAATCGCACGGTTGTCCGAAAATTGGTTATCAGTTTGTGAAGCAGACATGTTCACTTTCATGGCTAATTTACCATCTAAAGCTTTCGCATCTAAGTTCAAACGGCCTGTTAAACGCTCTTTACCAGAACCTTTCAATGTACCTGTTTGATCTAAATAACCAATAGAAGCACGGTATGATACATTTTCAGAACCTCCTGAAACACCCACGTTGTGGTTTTGAGTCAAAGCAGTTTGTGTAATTACATCTAACCAATCCGTGTTAGCACCTAAGTCATCAAATTTTTGATTGAACTTAGCAGCAGCAGCACGAAACTCAGCACCATTCATTAACTGAGGACGTTGAGAGATCGTCTCAGCACCTACATAATTTGTGTAGTCAACTGTAGGAGTACCTGACTTACCACGCTTTGTATTAATCAAGATAACACCGTTCGCTCCACGAGATCCGTAGATCGCTGCAGAAGATGCATCACGTAATACGTCCATTGTCAAGATATCCTCTGGAGCAATGTTTTCGATTGGAGCACCAATCACACCGTCAATAACGTATAAAGGCTCAGAACCTGCGTTCAATGAACCCGTACCACGTAAACGAACTGTTGGACGTGCATTTGGATCACCAGAAGCCTGAGTGATTACCAAACCTGCTACTTTACCTTGAGCCGCAGCTAATGGGTTAGTTACAACACCGGCGTTGAAATCACGAGAACCTAAGCTAGTTACTGTTCCTGAAATTTCCTTACGCTTCTGCGTACCATAACCTACTACCACAACTTCTTCTAAAGATTTGTTGTCAGCAGCTAAAGCAACGTTTACAACAGACTTACCGCCTACTGAAACTTCTTTAGTTGTGTAACCTACAAAAGAGAATACTAATGTCGTATTCGACCCAGCATTAACTTTATAAGTACCATTCGCATCTGTTTGAGCACCACGTGAGGTACCTTTAACAGCTACAGAAACACCTGGGAGACCTGAGCCATCAGCAGCATCAGTGACTTTACCCGTTACTACATCTTGAGCAAACGCGCCCAAGGAAATTAACAGTGCAACAGCAACACTAAATGCTTGTTTAAAGCCTAGGTTACTAACACTTGATCGCACAAGGCGACCCACTCTTTTGTAAGAATGAATCATAAGTGAAAAATTAAGGGTTAAAAAAAATTAATGATTCTATGCGGCTCTTCTCATTCATCTTATCGCGTTAAAATGCTTTTTCAAACGTTTACGGTTTAAGGCAAATTTCAAAACCGACACAAAAAACGAAAGAATAAATTGAATAAAAAAATGATTTAAGGTAAGGAATCGATGAATTGCCTACTAAAAATTGTACGAAATTTAGAATTAGTTGATTTGTAGCACAGTATAGGACAGATTCTCGAAATAATCTAATTCTGCTCCTAAGTTACCACATAGTCATATTTTTGACCTAAAAACCACTCAAACAGTTCAAAAACGATTGTAATTTTTCAAGAGAAATTTTTTTTCAAAAAAAATAAAATATTTTTCGGCAATAGATTACTAGCGGATTTGTTAGTCATCATTGGAATAATCCTATTCATTGGAAAAAATGGACAGTGCTAGTCTGTTAAAAATTTAAAGGAGTGGATCGTACCCACTCCCACCCCACGGGTGACAGGAAGAAACGCGGCGCAACGTCAACCGAAATCCCTTCAAAAATCCATACTTTTCAAAAGCTTGTTTGGCGTATTCCGAGCACGTAGGCTGATATCTACAGGAATTAGGCAGCAATGGTGAGAGAAATAATTGATACAACTTGATTAGAAAAATGAATAGGTATTTCATGGGATTTGGAGGTGGGCCAACAAATTAAATAAAAGATCTTCAATTCATTGATTAAAATTCTGAATTGAATTAAATTGCTACTCAATGAAGCGCTTAATCGAATACATGAATCAATTACCCAAACGCTCCAAGATCCTCGGACTTGTTGGCATTTCCCTTTTCATCGGCATACTCATCCTAGCCAACTCCCATCCTTCCCAAAGCTTTTTCCACGTGAAAACAACTGCTGAAAGAAGAAATGATAGTTTAGCCAATTTATATAATCCACAAATAGCGCAACAAAAATCCATTAAACTGGATACCTTTTTCACTAAACTGCGCGAAAAATCAGGTTTTAATGGCGCTGTATTGATTACCCAGTATGGAAAAATCATTTACAAGAAAGGTTTTGGCTATTCCAACTACT
>JAIXRT010000274.1 GCA_027485075.1 Cytophagaceae bacterium | reverse complement strand
CAGAATTTCGAACAGATTTTGGCTATTCCAGGGGAACAAAAACCAGCGAATCCGAAAGCCATTTCGCACATTGAGGATTTGACATTTGATCATGTTTCTTTCCAACATCAATCCGCGACCCAAGAAGCGCTTTCTGATATTTCCTTCCAAGTCAAAGGCGGAGAAACAATCGCGTTTGTTGGTCCATCTGGTGCGGGTAAATCAACATTGGTCAAATTGTTAGTTGGCCTATACCGACCTAAAAAAGGGCAGGTTTACTACAATGGGGAGGCTGGAGATGCGATTGATTTTGACCAACTCCGTAAAAAGATAGGTTTTGTGACGCAAGATACGCAATTGTTTTCCGGATCCATTCGAGAGAATCTGTTGTTCGTAAATCCGTATGCGACTGACGCACAATGTTTAGAAGTGTTAGAAAAGGCAGCTTGTCAGAGTTTATTGGCGCGTGCCGACAAAGGTTTGGACTCGCTCATCGGTGAAGGTGGCGTAAAGGTATCAGGAGGAGAAAAGCAACGCTTAAGTATTGCTCGGGCTTTATTGCGGAATCCAAATTTGTTGGTTTTCGACGAGGCAACTTCTGCCCTAGATTCCTTAACGGAAGAAGAAATTTCGGAAACTATCCGTGCGGTTTCACAAGATGCGGAGCATTTGACAATTTTGATTGCCCACCGCTTATCTACCATCATGCATGCCACGCGCATTTATGTATTGGAAAAAGGAAAAGTGGTCGAATCAGGGAATCACGATAGTTTGTTGGCCGATAAAGGTTTGTACTATGCCATGTGGCGCCAACAAGTAGGGGAAAACAAATAATTTATTTTGTATTTCCTTGATTGACCATATATTGTTTGGCAAACCTTTGGCTTGAACAAATCGGATTGCGTATATTTGTTGTTTGAAAAAATTTATTCCTATGTCGTTAAACAAATTCTCTAGAACGTTAACACAAGAAGTTACAAATCCTGCGGCGAAAGCGATGCTTTATGGCATTGGATTGACAACTGAGGATATGGATAAGGCGCAGATAGGTATTGCAAGTACCGGTTACGAAGGTAATCCTTGCAATATGCACTTGAATGGCTTATCAGTTCATGTGAAAAAAGGAATTCAAGAAAATGGAATGGTGGGGTTAATCTTTCACACGATCGGTGTGTCAGATGGAATGACCAACGGAAATGAGGGGATGAGCTATTCATTGCCTTCCCGTGATATTATCGCTGATTCAATCGAAAATGTAGTGGGTGCACAATGGTATGATGGCGTGATTGCTGTTGTAGGTTGTGATAAAAATATGCCAGGAGCGATGATGGCGCTTGCGCGTTTGAACCGCCCTGGGATGTTGGTTTACGGAGGAACGATTCGTTCTGGATCTTACAAAGGAGAAAAATTGGATATCGTTTCGGCTTTTGAAGCTCTTGGGAAAAAATATGCCGGAACTATTTCAGAAGAAGATTATGAGGGAGTGATTCGGAATTCGATTCCGGGTGCAGGGGCTTGTGGAGGTATGTATACAGCGAATACCATGGCTTCTTCGATGGAAGCGATGGGCTTAGTTTTACCTAATTCCTCGTCTTATCCAGCTACACACGAAGGGAAAAAAGCGGAGTGTTTGGCAATCGGTGCAGCGATGAAGGTATTGTTGGAGAAAAACATTTGTCCTCGCGACATCATGACGCGTCATGCATTTGAGAATGCAATGACTGTGGTTATGGCTTTGGGTGGAAGTACCAATGCCGTGTTGCATTATTTAGCGATTGCGCATTCTGCAGGGGTAGAATTTACATTGAAAGATATTCAAGACATTTCAGATCGCACGCCATTAATGGCTGATTTGAAGCCTTCAGGAAAATATTACATGGAGGATGTTTTGGCGATCGGTGGTATGCCAGCGATTTTAAAATATTTGTGGAAGGAAGGTTATTTGCATGGTGAATGTTTGACGGTAACCGGAAAAACAATGGCTGAGAATTTAGCCGATGCGCCAGATTTGGATTTTGATACACAAAAGATCGTTTTCCCTAAATCAAAGGCCTTGAAGTCATCAGGCCATATTCAAGTATTGTATGGCAATTTAGCTACCGAAGGTGCGATTGCTAAAATCACAGGAAAAGAAGGAGAGCGTTTTGAGGGGCTGGCAAAAGTTTGTGATCGCGAGGAGGATGTGATGGAATTCTTATCCAAAGGAGAAATTAAAGCAGGACATGTGGTGGTTATTCGTAATGAAGGACCAAAAGGTGGACCCGGAATGCCCGAAATGTTAAAGCCTACATCCGCACTTATGGGCGCTGGTTTAGGTAATTCAGTTGCCATGATTACGGACGGGCGTTTCTCTGGAGGAACGCACGGGTTTGTGGTAGGTCACGTGACCCCTGAAGCGCAAGAAGGTGGAAACATCGCATTAGTGAAAGATGGAGATAAGATTACGATCGATGCAGTTGACAATAAAATCATCTTGCACGTTTCAGATGAAGAACTAGCCGAACGCCGTAAATTGTGGAAACCGATTGTTTCACCACACACCTCAGGCGTATTACGCAAGTACATTAAAAACGTTGCTTCAGCCAGCCAAGGCTGTGTGACGGATTTGTAAAAAAAGAAAATTACCTTTTTTACTAGCATGGGATAGCTTAAATTAGCCTTTCCTTGAAAGTTGAGAATAAAAAAATGAATACCATGGGACAAACCCAAACGCAGACTGCAGATTCGAATCAGGCCGACCAGAAAAAATTCTTGACTGGTGCGCAAGCCATTATGGAATCATTGGTTGCGCAAGGGGTGACAACTATTTTTGGCTATCCAGGTGGCGCGATTATGCCTACCTACGATGCTTTATTTGATTATCAAGATCGCTTAAAGCATATTTTAGTTCGCCACGAACAAGGAGCTGGTCACGCGGCACAAGGATACGCACGCATGCTGAATAAAGCTGGCGTATGTATGGTGACTTCGGGTCCTGGTGCCACCAACTTGATTACACCGATCGCCGATGCAATGTTGGATTCAACGCCACTCGTTTGCCTCGTAGGTCAAGTAAAAGGTAATTTATTGGGTACGGATGCTTTCCAAGAGTGTGATTTAATGGGTATTTCTATGCCTGTAACCAAGTGGAATTATCAAGTAGTAGATCCCAACGAAATTCCGGAGATCATCGCGAAAGCATTTTACATTGCAGAAACAGGCCGTCCAGGTCCCGTGTTAATTGATATCACACGTACAGCACAGTCAGAAATGATGACTGAGCCATTTAAATACACACCTTGTACGTCCATTATTTCATATAAACCGCGTATTGAGCCAAAGCGTGAGCATCTTGAAGCTGCTGCCAAGCTGATCAATGGGGCCAAAAAGCCTTATATTCTTGCCGGTCACGGAATTATTATTTCCGGTGCTGAAAAAGAATTAAATGAATT
>JAIXRT010000171.1 GCA_027485075.1 Cytophagaceae bacterium | reverse complement strand
GAACTTTGTTTTTGAATCAAATTAGATCTATATGAACTTTTTAAAACCTATGGCATTCTTAACGGCTGCCACATTTGTTACTTTTGCGTCATTAGCACAGTCTAAACCCAAAACCAAACCTAAGTTGACCGTTTCCGTTACGAAAGTTCCTGTGAAAGCATTCAACTCAGCAATCGACTCTGTTTCATATGCCGTAGGGGTTTTAGTTGCCCAAAATTTTAAGTCGCAAAAAGTGACCCTAAATCCAGAAATGGTCGCTAAAGGCTTCGCTTCTGTTACTTCTGGCGGTAAGCTTTTAATCAACGAACAAGAATGCCAGGCTGTCATGAATAATTTCATGATGAAAAACCAACAAGCACAAGCGGCAGAGCAGGCTAAACAATATGAGCCAAATCGCATCGAAGGGGAGAAGTTTTTAGCTGCCAACAAGCTGAAAGATTCTGTGATTACTACAGCTTCAGGTTTGCAATACAAAGTGATCAAGATGGGAGATGGGCCTAAGCCTACTGCTGCTGATAAAGTAAAAACTCATTACCATGGCACATTAATTAATGGAGAGATTTTTGACTCATCTGTTCAACGTGGAGAGCCGGTTTCTTTCCCTGTTTCTGGTGTTATTCCAGGATGGGTAGAGGCGCTTCAGTTAATGCCTGTGGGATCTAAATTTAAATTATACATTCCTCAAGAATTAGCCTACGGTATTCGTGGTGGCGGTCAAACAATCAAACCCTACTCAGCCCTAATTTTTGAAGTTGAATTATTAGCGATCGAAAAAGAATAAGCATGAAAAGGATACTTCCGATTTTAATTCCTTTGTCTTTATTGGTAGTTGTTTTCCTACATGGGAAAACGCAGGATATGCAGGTGAAGGCAACGTACCAACAAGGTGACTTGCAGCCAACGGAGATACAAAAAAAGGTAGAGCGTTTGGTTTTCGGTATTTTGAGTAATTACCATTATCGGAAGATTCCAGTGAATGATTCCTTATCGTCAAAGATTTTTGATGCCTATATTAAAGACCTCGATCCCAATAAAGTATTCTTTTTGGCGTCTGATGTGGCTGAAATGGAGAAGTATCGATTTACGATCGATGAGCAATTGAATATGGGTGATTTGACATCTGCTTTTCAGATGTATAACCGCTATCAAAAGCGCATGTTAGAACGCTATGCTTACATCGATCAATTGATGAAGCAACCAGTTGAGTTTACCACGGATGAGACGTATCAGCCTGATCGTGAGAAAGCAAAGTGGGCGGAAACGGCTGATGAGCTAAATAATTATTGGCGGAAAGATTTAAAGCGTCAATTGCTCGATTGGAAAATAGGTGGCAAAGCAGATACTACTGCGATCCGGGAATTGAAGGAGCGTTATGCGCGTTCTGCTAAATACATGGCTCGTACCCGTTCGGAAGATGTTTTTCAAGTATTTATGAATGCTTATACGGAAAGTATCGATCCACATACGTCGTATATGATTCCTAAAACGGCAGAAGAATTTAACAAGGATATGGCCCAAAGTTTTGAGGGCATCGGTGCCACGCTTCGCTTAGAAGGTGATTATGTCACGATTCAGGATTTGATTCCTGGCGGTCCAGCATTTCGCAGTAAGTTAATTAATCCCAAAGACCGGATCGTCGGTGTAGCCCAAGGAGACGGTGGTGCTTTTGTCGATGTGATCGGTTGGTTTACCGACGATGCCGTCAAGCTTATCCGTGGGCCAAAAGGCACTGTAGTACGTTTGAAAATTTTAGCAGCGAATGGGGTGACGGGTTCGCCTACTTCGGAAGTGCGCATTGTTCGGGAGAAAATTAAAATCGAAGAGCAAAAAGCAAAACAAGAGGTTTTGAATTACAAGCAAGGAGATAAAAATATCAAAATTGGTTTGATCACCATTCCGATGTTCTACCGCGATTTTGATGGTGCCCGTAAGCGTGAGGCTGATTTTAACTCAACAACTTCTGATGTGCGTAAATTCTTAACTGCCTTTAAACAAACAGGCGTAGATGGTGTCATCATAGATTTGCGCAATAATGGCGGAGGTTCATTAATTGAGGCAGTAGACTTAACAGGTTTGTTTATCACCAAAGGTCCCGTGGTTCAGCGCAAGCAGGCTGATGGAAAGATTTCGCAAGAAGTAGATCGTGATATCGAACAAGTATATAATGGTCCTTTGGTCGTGATGATCAACAGATTCTCTGCTTCTGCATCGGAGATTTTCGCTGCAGCGATTCAAGATTACAAACGTGGTATTGTGGTAGGTGAGCAATCTTATGGTAAAGGAACAGTGCAATCTGTTGTGGATTTGGACAACTACATCGGAGATGGAAAGGAACCTGCGGGTCAATTGAAAATAACGTTAGAGAAATTCTACCGAATTAATGGTAGCTCGACGCAGCATAAGGGCGTGAGTCCTGATTTTGCGTTGCCATCAGCATTCTCTGCGGAGGAGTTTGGCGAAAGTTCACAGCCAAGTGCTTTGCCATGGGATATGATTCCATCGACAACCTATCAGCCTACGAATCATGTACTTGCGCCTGCATTGGCCAAATTACAAGCTGCATTTACCACACGTCTGAAAACGAAACCTGATTTGATCAAGTTGCGTGCAGATTTTGACCGTTGGAAAAAAATCAAAGAAACCAATTCCATTTCATTGAATATGGAAAAGCGGAAGAAGGAATTAGATGAGCAGAAGAAAAAGCCAGATGAGTCGCAGGCCGTGATGGATGCCTTAGGTGGTGCGGAAGAAACGACTGCCGAAAAGGATAAGAAGGAGAAGTCGGCAGATAAACATGCCAAAGACGCATATTTAAAAGAAACCCAACAAATCCTTGCGGATTGGTTGGCCTTACAGCCTAAATAGATATGTTGGATCTGGCCAACTTGCTAGCTTTGTCGAAGCCGGTTGTCTTGGAAACAGGGCGCTGGATACAGTCGATGGTCAATGACATCGGGCAGGATGATATCCAATATAAGGGGACGAATGATTTAGTGTCCTTTGTGGACCAGTCGGCTGAAAAACGGCTAAAAGAGGGCCTTGGGAGGGTATTCCCGGAAGCTGGATTTGTTGCAGAGGAGTCAGCTTCAGATTATAGTGAGGTGGGAGATGGTTATTATTGGGTGATTGACCCGCTGGATGGTACCACCAATTTTTTACATCGCTTGCCCATTTATGCAGTTTCGGTGGGTTTGATTTATCATAAGCAGCCGATATTAGGCTTAATTTATGAGCCTAACCGGGATGAATTATTTTGTGCAGCGAAGGGGACAGGTGCTTTTTTGAATGATCGGCCGATTCGCGTTTCAGATCAAAATCAGGTTGGTCGTAGTTTATTAGCTACAGGTTTTCCGTATTATGATTTTTCTTATCAGGATCAATATTTAGCTTTGCTAAAGGAACTGATGCAGAAAAGTCATGGTTTACGTCGGATGGGTGCTGCGGCAATTGATTTGGCTTACACGGCTTGCGGACGTTTTGAGGGTTTTTTCGAAGCGAATTTGAAACCTTGGGATGTGGCAGCTGGGAAGATAATTATTGAAGAGGCGGGAGGTAAAGTGACGAATTTTTCGGGTGGGAATGAGGTGATTTTTGAAGGGGAGATTATTGGGGCTGGGCCCATATTTGATGAATTTTTACACATACTGCAATCGAAATGGAAACCTTAATTATTGCGTTGATATTTATTGGTGCATTGGGATTCTTAGGCCGCATGGTCTATCAACAGTTTTGGGGTAAGTCGGCCGGCCAGTGCGCCAAAGGCTGTGGGACGTGTGCAGCGTTGCCAACAGAAAATAAATGAAAGAAAAAGAGATTGGCAAGATTGTTGACTGGCAAATTATCCGCCGCATCTACGGCTTTATTCAGCCGTATAAATTTCGCTTTTGGTTTTTAGTCGTATTGATTTTAGGGACAGCGGGTGTTTCACCGGTCATCCCTTTGATGATTCGATTTACATTAGATAATTATGTGAGTCTGGGTCATATGGCCGAGTTGATGCAGCAATTTATGCTGATGATTCTGGTGCTTTTAGTACAAACTTCGTTACAATTTTCCACTAGTTATTTAGCCGGTTTTTTAGGCCAAACGGTAATCCGGGATATTCGGGTACAGTTATATGCCAAAATCGTGCATTTGCGTTTAGCGTTTTTTGACGCCACACCGATCGGCCGTTTGGTGACTCGGACGGTTTCAGATATCGAGACGTTGAATGATGTGTTTTCGGAGGGGCTAGCATCGATTGCGGGGGATTTGTTGCAGTTGTTCCTAATTATTGGGGTGATGTTTTATACGGATTGGCGATTGACTTGTGTGATTTTGGCGACGGTTCCGTTTATGTTTTTCTCAACGTATGTCTTTAAGGAATATATTAAAAAGTCGTTTAATGAGGTTCGGTTGGCAGTAGCTAATTTGAATTCCTTTGTGCAGGAGCATATTTCAGGCATGATGATTGTGCAGTTGTTTCATGCGGAAAAGCGGGAGCTAGCTAAATTCAGTGTAATTAATCAAGCGCATCGTGATGCGAATATCAAGGGGATTTTAGCTTATTCGGTTTATTTTCCGGTGGCCGATGTGATCTCTGCGGTGGGTTCAGGTTTTGTGGTTTGGATGGCGTCTACGTACATTTTGCGGGAAGAGATTACGGTGGGGACTTTGACGGCGTTTATTATGTTTATCAATTTATTTTTCCGCCCGATACGTATGTTGGCGGATCGCTTCAATACCCTTCAGATGGGAATTGTATCCACAGAGCGGATTTTAACGCTGTTGGATTCTACCGATTACATTCAAAATAATGGGGCCATTTTGGCGGATCATTTGAAAGGCAAAATTCAATTTAAACAAGTGAGTTTTGCTTATCAAGAGCCGGAGTGGGTGGTTAAGCAGGTAAGTTTTGAGGTTCCAGCAGGTAAGACTATGGCGATTGTGGGAGCTACTGGCGCCGGAAAATCGTCTATTATTGGCCTATTAGCCCGTATGTATGATTGCCAGGAAGGTGTTATCCAGATCGATGGGGTGGCGTTGCCTGATTATGAGATTGAGAGTTTGCGAGCGAATATTGCGGTCGTATTGCAGGATGTGTTTTTGTTCAGTTCGTCGATTGCCTATAATATTCATTTGGGTGATGAACGTATCACGCAGGAGAAGATGGAAGAAGCGGCTAAAGCGGTTGGCGTCCATGATTTTATTATGACGTTGCCAGGTGGTTATGCGTATGAGGTGATGGAGCGAGGAGCGACTTTGAGTGTGGGCCAGCGTCAATTGATTTCGTTTGTGCGTGCGATGGTGCGCAATCCGAAGATCATTGTGTTAGATGAGGCGACTTCATCCGTAGATTCAGAGTCGGAGGTGATGATCCAACAAGCTATTGCCACCTTGATGAAGGGGAGGACGGCCGTTG
>JAIXRT010000160.1 GCA_027485075.1 Cytophagaceae bacterium | reverse complement strand
TAATAAAGGAATGATATCAGTTAGGTGTGTCGACATATCTTTAAAAATCATGACCTAACGTCACGTAGGTAGCAGGTGATTTGATTTCATTGGTTTCCATGCCATATGCATAATCCACCTTCACAAAATAACCAAATAAATTAGCCCGAGCTCCTACCCCAAAACCAAACAAAAATGGATTTCGGAAGTCAGTAACCGTCGCTTGAAATGGATTTGTTCCACCACCAATGACATTGGTGTTAAAGCCATTCGTCCGACTGAATGGATTCGCACCCGTCCAAGCAGATCCGATGTCGGTGAAACCCACAATCTGCAACGAATTCATAAAACTTGACTTATTGGATTCCAAACTTATCAAATGTTTTACCGGCATGCGCACCTCGAGATTCACTAATAAATGACTATTCCCCGCTAATTTATTCATCTTGAAACCACGCAATGAAGTCGCAAAATCACTCATAAACACATCCCGATTAGCAGGTCCAGAAACGCCTAGCGGATTTTCCTTGGTACGTACTTCGCGGTCTATAAACACCCAATTATCCATTCCACCTAACATGGTTTGTGGCGCGGCTGGCCCAAAGGCATGCGAAGCAGAAAGTCTACCAGCTACTAAAATACTATTGGATAGTTTCACATATTTCCGCACATCCAATCGAACGCGCGAGAAACTCAAAGACGTCCGAAGGGCTTGCTGGTGTTCCAGCGTAGCTAACACACGGGTACCAATTGGCAAATTATCTTCCCAATGCACCGTATTATCTAACGTATAGGAAATAGATGTACCTGCATAAGTTGACAAATTCTCTGGCACCGATAAATTCACCTGATCAAACGATCTATTGGAGGTAAACATCCCAGAGAAACTTACCTTACTAGTCAAATTAACAGGATAGATTCCCGTCAAAGATGCCCTGTTATAGCGTATTTTATTCAAAAAGGCGTCTGACTCCTGGCTATACAACTTCCTATCGACACGAAACACCCAGTCTACTTTGTTCGGTAAATAGGCATACTCACCCCACAAATCGGAATTTTTAAAATTAGCATTGAGCAAAACACCTGTCCTGATTAAATGATTTTCCATTAAGTCATTCATTTTTAGGTCAAATGCATATCCAATTCCCCGGATTGGATCAATTCTAAAATTCCCCTCTGAGCCATTTACCACAAATGAATTATGGTAAGCAAATGGTCCGGCAAGTTTGGCTGTCTCCTTGCGTGATCGTAATAATTGTTGGCGCTCAAGCCGACTCCGTTTCGCCTTTTCACGCACATCCAAACTATCTCGCTTGGATTCTGCGACAACGTCCGTCAGTAAATTAGATGTACTATCTACACCTAATGGATACCATTGGTAGGCAGGTATATCTAAAATTGTTTGGGCAGGTATCCGCTGAATTCGATCTTCTAAGAAATCACGGTCACGGTAATATAATTTATCCCCAGACCATTGAAAATATGTCCAAGTACCTGATCGAACCCGGTTTTGCAATAATTTCCCTTGGCTTAAATCCAATGATACCAATTCTTCTCCCGTATTCTGTCTGTGCAAGAAATATATGAGCGTATCTGACTGAACTTGGAGTGAATGAATTTTACCTGAATGCGTGAGCAATACACGCGGATTACTTGGCTCCTCTGCACGCCAATGCATTAACACCGACAGCCCTTTAGCTTTAATCACTTTCTGAGTTGAATCCACATAATGGTCAGTCAAATAAATGACATCCCCTTGCTTATTGAACCAATGTGCCTCAGATTCATCTTGCGCATTTTGAGTGATGGGTGTGAATCTATTCCGTCTGAAATCATAAATCCCTACGTCAATTTGGCCATTACGCAGTGCTCTCACTAACATCCGTTGGCCACTTTCATGCATCTCAAAATCGGTAAAATTCCAATCTTTCAAGTCGGTTTTGTTAAGCAATTTGGCCGACATGCCCGTGATGGGTGCGTACTGATTCAACCAGGATTTCCCGTCTTTGGCATAAATAATCGCAAACGAATTATTTGCCGACCAATGCATACGAGGCGAATTACTAACCGATTCGCGCAATGGATCTTTCAAACCCGTTTGGAATAAATAAAACCGTTTTTTAGTCTGTAAATTTTGAATCATGACGCGATACTGACCAGCATCTTCGAGCGTGTAAGCCATCCACTTTCCGTTTGGACTAATCCGGAAATCCGCCAATTGTTCTCCCTCCAATCGATCACGGGCAATTAAATTCTCCGCACCTGAATATGCATTCGAATTAACGTCAAATTGCTTCGATTCCGATAAATAAAAATTAAACCATTCCTTTAAAAAGCGAGAGATCGATGTGCGTAAGGTACTTGCAAT
This sequence comes from Cytophagaceae bacterium, assembly GCA_027485075.1. Taxonomy (GTDB): domain Bacteria; phylum Bacteroidota; class Bacteroidia; order Cytophagales; family Spirosomataceae; genus Aquirufa. The sequence goes on along the minus strand of JAIXRT010000160.1, from coordinate 3,560 downwards.
GCTGGATTGGTCATTTCGAATAATTCGAGTCAGATTAAGGATATTACCAATGGGCTGAATGCCGTAATTTTTGGCGATATATGACCAGATGGATTGACCGATTAATTCAGCTTCTTTTCCCCGTGCCAAAGCTGGCTTACGAACCTTATTGGCCGCCACGATTTGATACATGTATTGATTCATTTCAGGCGAATCACCATGGGCCACATACGCGACAATACCGGCAGAAAACCACTCGGGAACATTCAATAATAACGAACTTTGCAAGGCATCTCTAATCGTTCCCCCATACAAAATATCGTGAACATAAACCCGCGTAAGTTCCTCCACCAGACGCGTATGTAAATCACCTAAATCTGACTTAAAGGCAATCTCAATCTTAAACTTATCTTGATTTTCCTCTTGGGCCTTCTTTAGATTTTGGAAACTAATTCCACTATTTGACTCTAATAGATCAGCTGGTGATGGATATAAAAATATTTTTGCTTTTTGATACGGCGTATAGCCTAAAATACGGGTAATTCGAGGCAACTCCCCATCTAAAAATTGAATCGTAGAGCGCGCTAAAGCATCTTGTTTGCCGTAGAAATAAACTTCAAAATTTTGATCTGTGATATAGGACCAACGAATCCGCTTGTGTTGAATACGCGTCCGCTCCCAGTCCCGCTGGCTTGGATAAAAGTCTTGCCCTTGCATTTCATACACCGAAAGCAGGCAAGCAACGATCAAGAACAGATTTTGAAAAAACCGCATCCTCAAATGTAAGTAATTATGATGAAAATAAATGCGAAAATCGTCGAATTGAAACCTCAAAAGGCAGTTCTTCCCTTCCTTGTAGCTCGTCCACAAACGCGCGAGCAAAATAAGGAATCAACGAAACACCTTTGGAGCCAAAACCATTAAAAATACCTACCGGTTCATGTGGGTGCATACCAATAAATGGGCGTCGATCTTGTGTCGCAGGGCGCACACCTACACGGGTACTTAATCGCGTGTAAGTATCGACACCCATGGAAAGTAATTTTTGGTGCAACTCATCTTGGGCATCGACTGTCTCTGCAGACGAAAATTCATCCCAACGGTACGTGGCACCTACTTTAAATTGATTGGCTGTTAAGGGTAAAACGAATCCATTTTTACTAAGTATGTAATCCTTCGCTGGCTGTTCCGATTCAAAAATCATCAATTCTCCTTTAGCGGGCAAAAATGGCAATTGGGCCCACATTGGGTTTTTTTGCCCATGAAATCCTTCACAAAAAATCACAGCTTCAAAGGCATCGGTAGCGGAATAAGCACGTTCTTGAAATAGACCTAAATGTTGGAAATGCATACGTGAAACGCGCACCAATTCAGCTACATCCACCCAGCCTGTCTCTCTGACCCAAACCCCCTCAGGCGTCCAGTCAAGATAATCATGATCTATTTGCGGCTTGCGCTCCTCCAACCACGTTCGCATGTCTAGATTTGCAAAGGGTCGAAACAAGGGTATTGGGTGGAAAAAAGAGGCTTGCAAATTTGCCTCTAGACGCGTGTAAAAATCCGGCAAATAGGAAAACAGTTCTTCTGCTAACCAGGTCTTTTCTAATTTCCGACCCGTGACTGGGTTATAAATACCGCCTGCTGCTTGAGAAGAATTGAAATATACAGCGGGTGCATCCCATATCTCAAATGGAATCTGTGCGGATAGAAAATGATGCGCTAAGATGGTGCCGGCTAGACCTTGGCCAACAATCAAAAATGGTTTATTTTTTTTCACGTTGAACCCGACGTACATGATCTAACACAAAATCGACCTGTTCATCCATACTGCGGAAAGAAGTATCTAAATCAATCGCATCGTCGGCACGTTTCAAAGGACCTTCCGTACGATTAGAATCTATTTCATCACGCATGCGCAGGTTTTCAATAATTTCGTCCAATGGAAGATCTTCGCCCTTTTGTAAAAGCTCCAGTTTACGTCGCTGGGCACGAATATTCGGCTGAGCCGTCATGAATATTTTTAACTCTGCTTGAGGGAATACAACCGTGCCGATATCCCGACCATCCATCACAATCCCTTTTTTCTCCCCCATTTTTTGCTGTTGAGCGACCATCGCATGACGTACCGCTGGAATAGCCGCTACTTGGCTCACGATTTCCGAAATAAACATTTTCCGAATTTCTTGCTCCACATTCTCTCCATTCAAAATCGTATCAGAGGCTTGTCGGCCTACATTAAACGCAAACGTAATTTCAATGTGCTTCAACGCATATTCTACCGCAGCGGCATCAGAAACTTCCACGGCATGTCGATGAAAATACAGCGCAACCGCTCGGTACATCGCACCTGTATCGATAAATGCATAATGCAACGTCGCAGCTACACGTTTCGCGGTTGTACTTTTTCCACAGGAAGAAAAGCCATCCAAGGCTACAATAATTTTGGACATTAGTCGGCAATAAAAGATTGAATCGCATCATAGCAAGCCACAGGTGCTTCGTAAACACCTTGATGTCCCACTCCCGGCAAAATTACACATTTATGATGTGCTTTTATAGCTAAAATGCTATCTGTGCTGATTAGGGGATCTGCGTCTCCATGAATAAACAAAAATGGAATGTAGGTATCACGTAAAAATGCGGTAAAATCGGCCCGATCGCGCATGGCCCTCGATGCCGCAATAAGTCCTTCCGCTCCTAGATCTTGGTAGCGCGCAATTAACTGATCCATCAATGCGCGATTTTTGGCCACAAAATCAGGGGCAAACAGATTCGCAACAAAGGATTTAATGAATACGGAGGCTCCGTGTTTGGTTAGAAATTCGATGGTGCGATTTCGATTGATTTGCTTCTCTGCGGTATCTGGTAGCGCCGTCGAATGTAATAACACGACCTTTTCAATACGATCTGGAAATAGATTCGCCATTTCGAGGGCAATGTACCCACCCATGGAATGGCCCACTAAAGTAAGTTTACGATCTTGAGGTAATGAAACTAGAATCTCTCGGGCATAATCGGCAATCGATTTTGCGGAAGTCCAATGCGCAAACGAAGGAACAATTGGTTTTTCAGCCCAGGTGAATTGAGGGATAAAATCAGCCCATATACGAGCATCTTCCCCAAAACCATGTAAAAATACGAGCTGGGCCGACATATACTTAGTAGGTATGCAGCAGGCCAACAATAGTGAACCCGAGACCAATGAGTGCGGCGATTCCACCTACAACACTGATACCTACGATACTAAGCACGGCGCCGATGGCCAACAAAAATAGACCAATTTTTAATTTGGAATCCATCCGATGAACCTCATCCCGCACATCTGCTTTGATGGCTTTTCGTGCTTGTCTAATTTCTTTTTTAACGCTAGCAACTCGTTTCGTGTGCTTTACCTCTTGAGCAGGTGCAACAACGGAGGGAGTTGTGACTTCAGGTGTAGCTACTTGCAATGTGCCTGTAGGCTGATTTTCTGAAACAAACGAACTAGAGATGGCTAAAATAGCCAGTAGAATAAAAGCTTTCATAAGGTTTAAGCGACAACTTTCATTTGATGAAAAACGGTACGTTCAAATTTCGATTTG
>JAIXRT010000153.1 GCA_027485075.1 Cytophagaceae bacterium | reverse complement strand
GATTGAATGCCAAAGCTTCCTTTTCAATCTTATTGCGCAACCATTCTTTCGTCGCTACTTCACGGATGTATGAATATTCAAGACCGATTGTGCCTGCATAGATTTTATGTAGGGCGTCTTGGATTTGACGCAACGTCGCTGGCCCAATTCCCAAGAATGTACCTGCCTGAAAAACGGTATCTAAATCCGCATCAGAAAGTGCATAATCGGTTAATGCTAAACGAGGCTGGCGATCCTTGCGCTCACGTACGGGATTGGTTTTGGATAATAAGTGACCACGTGAACGGAATGCCTTGATTAATGAAATCACAGCCATCTCTTTGTGCACATGGGAAGAATCTGCTGAACCAGCACCTGCCGGCGCACCTTCACCTAACCAGGTTTGTGAAAAATCGAATCCCTTAAAGAAATCTCTCCAAGAGCTGTCTACGGAATTGGGGTCTTGTTTGTAAGCTTCATACAAGTCGGCAATGACCTGTGTATCTGCATTCGCTACGTAGGAAAATGGATCCATAATGTAAAATTCTAGCCGAGAACTAGAAAAAGTTTCAAACGTTGTTGTTTTGGTTTAGCGTAATTATTTCTGTCCGAAAAAATCTTCGCAATTTACTATACTCTTTTTTAATTATTCCCAAAAAATTGGGGTTTTTTACCTTATAAAGGCACAAATTTCTTTCGAAAAAATCCTATTTGAACGTGTTGAAAAAAAATCTTTAATTATTCCAACTTTATCTCTCCAAAGTCAAAATATTCCTACAATTACTCATGGTCTAAACTCGGCAATTTTACCATTACCGGTATCGATCTCATAGCGGATGAAGATTTGGTGAAAACCGGATGCTACACCAGAACTCATAGGCGTAGTCAAGGCTACTTGTTTTCCCAATAAATCGTAGGCATAGCCCACGCGGAAATTTCGTCCAAGTGCTACCTCAGCACTTAGCAGTAACGCAGCATCTCCGAATTCAGATCCCGTTCCTTGATACCAAAGACCCACACCCACTTTTTCATGATACCACACGGTTGCGTGTGCATCGGCTTTTAGGTCACCTGATCCGAAGCGCACCAAAGAACCGAATTTGGTGGTAAAGGAATTATCTACATTCATGGTATAGGTCGCACGCACGTAGGTGGGCGACTCGCGGGTGGGTTTGCTAAAGCCTATAACCAATTGATCATGTGTATACACAAGCCCCAGCCCAAAGCTACTGCGCAGTACGGCGGTTCCTGTTTTATCCAAAATGGGATATTGATCTATACCTACCTGTCCGCCGAAACGCAGGGTATTTCCCCTTCCCCAGTCCATCGCGTAAGATCCCACGGCCGACAACCCAAGGTTGGCCGCTAGTCCACCAAGTGGCAATAAATAGGATTGGTCCGTGTTGTAGGCTAAAAACCCAAAGCCTCCTTTTCCTTGCGCAATGGGCATGTCGAAGCTGAAATATTGTTGGGAAGATCCACCTAAATTTTGTTGAAACAGCGGTTTTTTGCGATATATACCGGTTATTGACGCCACACCCCTTAGGCCGGCTTCCGCAGGATTAATCCCCATGGGAATAAATGGATACACCATCCGAAGGGATTCTTGTTGGCCGAACGCCACCTGCACCATCAATACGAGAAAAATAACTTTTTTCATAAAATCTGACAATATGACATTTCCGTTTGGCTTGGAATATCATTTGATAACTAGGAATTCAAATTTATGATTTTTAATCTCAATTAAACATGAAAGAAACAGGTAACATCTCCATTCACACCGAGAATATTTTTCCCATCATCAAAAAATTTCTCTATTCGGACCACGAGATTTTCCTTCGTGAGTTGGTATCCAATGCGGTAGACGCCACCCAAAAAATCAAACGCTTGAGTTCTATTGGTGAATTCAACGGCGAATTGGGTGAGTTAAAAGTTCAGGTAAGCTTCGACAAGGACAAAAAGACCATTACGATTTCAGATAATGGAATTGGAATGACGGCCGAAGAAATCAAGAAATATATCAATCAAATTGCTTTCTCAGGCGCAACCGAATTTGTTGAAAAATACAAAGATCAGGGGGATGACAAAGGCATCATCGGTCATTTTGGCTTGGGATTCTATTCTGCCTTTATGGTGGCTAAAGAAGTAGAAATCATTTCCAAATCATACCAAGATGGCGCCGAAGCGGCGCGTTGGATTTGCGACGGTTCAACTGAATATTCCATTGCCTCAGCAAAAAAGAAGACACGCGGAACAGATATCATCTTACATATCGCGGAAGATTCTGAGGAGTTTTTAGAGGAGTATCGATTGAAATCAATCTTAGAAAAGTATGGCAAGTTCCTTCCGATGCCAATCGAATTTCAAGAGAAAATCATCAATAACCCAAGTCCGATTTGGACAAAATCCCCTTCCGATTTAACGGATGAAGATTACTTACAATTCTACGATGAATTGTACCCAATGCAAGAGAAACCCTTGTTTTGGATTCACTTGAATGTCGACTACCCTTTCAATCTAACCGGTATTTTGTACTTCCCGAAAGTGAAGAACGAGATGCAATTACAACGGGAGAAGATTCAGTTGTATAGCCGACAAGTATTCATCACCGACGAAGTTAAAGACATCGTTCCTGAATTCTTGATGTTGTTACATGGGGTCATAGACTCACCTGATATTCCTCTTAACGTATCGCGCTCATTCTTACAGGCGGATTCGAATGTGAAGAAAATCAACTCGTACATCACGAAGAAAGTAGCAGATAAATTGGCCGAATTATTCAAGGCGGATCGTGCGGCGTTTGAGGAGAAATTTGCCAACATTGGCCTATTCATCAAATACGGTATGATTTCGGATGAGAAATTCATGGAGAAAGCCAAAGATTTCTGTTTGGTACAAGATACCGCTGGCAAGTATTTCACACTGGATGAATATGCCGAGGAGGTACAAGCAGCGCAGACCGACAAAGACGGCAATAAAGTGTATTTATATACCACGGATGAGCAACAACAAGATGCCTTTATTCAATCCGCCACACAAAAAGGTTATTCCGTTATCCGTCTAGATTCGTTGATCGACATCCACTTCATTCAAGCGATGGAGGCCAAATTAGAAAAAACACAATGGAAACGCGTAGACGCGGATCGCATTGAAAAGTTGATCGATACCGGGATTAATCTAGAGGCGATTTTGAGCGAGACGCAAAAAGAGTCGGTTAAAAAAGTATTCGAGGAGACCTTGAACGACAAGCAAAAAGTGGTTTCGGTAGAAGCGATGTCGCCGGATGAGTTACCAGCAATTGTGACACAAAACGAATTCATGCGTCGTATGAGTG
>JAIXRT010000250.1 GCA_027485075.1 Cytophagaceae bacterium | reverse complement strand
ATGGCTTTGGCACCGATTTTTGCCGCATATTTTGCGACAGCTGTTGCTTGAAAAACACGCTCTGCAGAGACAGATAAGGGATAGGTATTGTTTTTTAATACATTGCCAAAGACCAGATATTTCAAGCAATCTTGGTAATAGGATTCTACCACATCCAATGTCACATGGGACTTCACACCTAAGGAATACGCTTTTTCTTCAATCGTTTTTAATTCTTCGGGAGAAAACCCGCCAGTGTCTACGAGCGCCGAGTGCACTTCCATGCCACGCTCTTCTGTTAGATACTTGACACAAAAAGAGGTATCTAATCCACCACTAAAGGCTAAAATTACTTTCGGCTTGCTCATATTTACTTCGTTTTTCCTTTCGAATGGAAAGGCATTAATAATTTTTCTTTCATTTTTTTGAGCTGCATGAAGTCGGCAATATTCTTCAAGAATATCCATTTTTCATCTTTTTCAACTTTCACCGCAGCTTGGTTTGGGTCGAATATCATGCCTGTGCAAAGGCAGATTTTACGTTCTGTTCGCGTCAAAATATCGTAATTCACACAGGATTGACATCCTTTCCAGAAATTATCATCTACAGGTAATTCGGAAAAGGTGGTGGGCTCATACCCCAAATCACTATTGATTTTCATCACAGCCAGCGAGGTCGTGATACCGATGATTTTTGCATCAGGAAAGCGTTCGCGTGACAATTGAAACGCTTTTTCTTTAACCGCTTTCGCCACGCCAAATTGGCGATGACTCGGTCTAACAATCAAGCCGGAGTTCGCCACAAACTTTCCGTGCTGCCACGTTTCGACATAACAAAAGCCCACAAACTCGCCGGTAACATCATCGGTTGCGATGATCGCTTTTCCTTCGGACATCTTCTCTTGAAGGTATTCTGGAGTTCTTTTGGCGATACCTGTGCCTCTGGCTTTGGCAGATTCTGCCATTTCGTTGCAGATGGATTCCGCTAAGTCAAAATGAGATTGACTAGCGACTTGAACAGTGTATGAATTCATGAATGATAATCAGAAAAATAAAAAAATGTGTACGTCAATGCAGTACAGGGTATCAAACCCTGAAAATGAACCTTCGTCGTCGGACGGAGGTAATGACGTATTTCATTGAATTATTTATCTTCATGTGCTTGCTAAACAGCGGATAAAGCCGCTAATTTGTTGCCAATAAGGGCCAAATTTCACTAATTCGACGGGTAATTCCCAATAAACCCGCAATTATTTCATGGAAAATACGAATTCCTTGAACACAGATCAGTTGATCTACGCGTATGCCTCCGGTGTTTTTCCGATGGCAGAAGCAGAGACGGGGGAGATTAATTGGTATCGTCCTGACCCTCGGGCGATTATACCAATTGATACCTATCAGCCAGGTAGATCGTTAAAACCCATACTGAATAAAGGAATGTTTGAGATTCGGGTAGACCAACAATTCCGTCGGGTGATGGAGTTTTGTGCGGAACCTCGTGCTGATGAACCGGAGACGTGGATTTCAACTGAGCTAATTGATGTGTATACTGAATTACATCACATGGGTTTTGCGCATTCGGTGGAGGCGTATGCAGAAGGGGAATTGGTCGGTGGTTTATATGGCGTACATTTAGGTGCTGCGTTTTTTGGCGAATCTATGTTTACGCGGGTGTCAAATGCTTCGAAAGTTTGTTTTCATTATTTGATTGAACTATTACGGAAAAACAATTTTGAGTTATTGGATTCCCAGTTTATGAATGATAATGTGAGACGATATGGGGCTGTAGAGATTTCGCGAGCTGCTTATGAAAAGCGCTTAGCCAAAGCGATCAATCGGCCTTGTAATTTTGTTTTTTAATTAGTTATAGCCCTAATTTCAGTCGAAAGGCCTAAATTGCACCTTCATATTTTATTCGATGTCAAAGCCAATTCTCGTTATCAAGTTCGGTTCTTCTTCCATCACCCATGCTAATGGGGAGGTGAATGAGCAAACTTTAGCGAAAATTGCTGCGCAGGTGGCAACCCTACATGCGCATTATTCGATTGTTTTGGTTTCATCAGGTGCGGTTGCCGCGGGTAAATCGGCACTTCGAAATTATAAAGGCACGTTATCAGAACGCAAGGCTGCCGCGGCCATCGGAAATCCAATTTTGATTGCCAAATACAGCCATTATTTTCATCAGTATGGCATTTCTATTGCACAAAGTTTATGTGAGCGGCATCATTTTTCACAGCGTGAATCATTTTTGCAGCTGAAGGAAACTTATCAGGAATTGTGGCAGAGCGGTGTGATTCCCATTGCGAATGAGAATGATGTTGTGAGTAATGTGGAGTTGAAGTTTTCTGACAATGATGAATTAGCGACATTGATTGCGACTGGATTTGGGGCCGAAAAATTATTGATATCTACTTCAGTGGGGGGCTTGTTGGATGCGCAAGGTCAAATTATTCGCCACGTAGAACGCATTAATGCAGATGTGTTACATGTTGTTAATTCAGATACGTCAAGTACTGGTTTAGGTGGCATGATTTCTAAATTGACCTTTACGCGGTTAGCTAACCGGATGGGAATTAAGGTCGTGATTTTCGGACTTGATCAGGGTCAAGGTATTGTAGATGCTCTCCATGAAGAAATAGGCACTGTTTTCGAGGCACAGGAGGCTTCACTAACGGCGCGCCAAAAATGGTTAGCCTCCGGAAGTCTCATCGCCGGAAAAGTAGTATTAGACAAAGGCGCCACGAAAGCTATTGAAAATCGCAAAAGCTTACTGTCAGTGGGTGTCATCGAATACCTAGGCGAATTCGAAAAAGGGGAGGTGATCGAAATCTTGGACGCTAGTAGAAATCCAATCGCTGTTGCCCGTGCCAGATTTTCAAAGGTAGAATTGCAACAAGCTAACCAGGGCATGGAGGTTGCGCATGCGGATGATATTGTCTT
>JAIXRT010000240.1 GCA_027485075.1 Cytophagaceae bacterium | reverse complement strand
CGATACGTGGTATTGACCGGGTGGGATTAGTGAATGATGTGACTCGGGTGATTTCGGATGAGTTAAAAGTGAATATAACTGCGCTTGCCATTGGGGTGAAAGATGGTTTGTTTGAGGGGAAAATTTCGTTAATGATTCATGATACAGCGCACTTGGAAAGTTTGGTTACCGAGCTAGAAATGGTTTCTGGTGTGATCGAAGTGGCGCGCGAAGATTAGTAGCTTTTTTCCCTTTTTTTTCCTTATTTTACGTTGTTTTTTTTCAATAATGTCCGCAGAAATAGAGAAGTTCGATTCGGTTAAAAAGATTTTCACAGCTTACTTGGAGAACAAGGGTTTGCGGAAGACTCCGGAGCGCTTTGCTATTTTGGAGGAGATTTACTTGCGGGATGATCATTTTGATGTGGAGGAGTTATATATCTCCATGAAAAATAAAAAATATCAGGTTTCGCGTGCGACCGTTTACAATACCTTGGATGTATTAGTAGAATGTGATTTAGTAGCCAAACATCAGTTTGGTCGTAATCAAGCTCAATTTGAAAAGTCGTATGGTCGCCGTCAGCATGATCATTTAATATGCACAGATTGTCACAAGGTGACAGAATTTTGTGATCCACGTGTTCAGACCATTCAAAGTTTGGTGGGCGAGATGTTACATTTCAATGTGATGCACCATTCGTTGATTTTTTATGGTTCATGTACGAAGAAACAATGTGAGTCACGGGATCAGTACCAGGCGCGTTCTCAAGAATAATTTTATCATATAGATTACAATTTTATGGCAGTTGATGTATTATTAGGCCTACAGTGGGGTGATGAAGGTAAAGGAAAGATTGTGGATGTGTTAGCACCTCGTTATCAGGTAGTGGCACGTTTTCAAGGAGGACCTAATGCGGGTCACACACTTGAATTTGACGGATTTAAGCATGTTTTACATCAAATTCCATCCGGAATTTTTCGCCAAGAAGTTCAGAATATCATTGGTAATGGGGTTGTATTAGATCCGATTATTTTCAAAAAAGAGATTGAGGGCTTGGCGCACTTCAATTTAGATTTACGTAAGAATTTAGAGATTTCGAAGAAGGCTTCGATTATTTTACCGACGCACCGTTTGTTGGACGCGGCGTATGAAAAAGCGAAAGGTGATGCGAAGATTGGTTCTACCTTGAAGGGTATTGGGCCAACCTACACAGATAAAATTTCACGTCAAGGATTGCGTGTGGGGGATATGATTTCTCCGGACTTCCCGACTAAATATCAGGCATTAGTGGATCGTCATAAGGCGATTTTGGATGTATATAAATTTGAGTATGATTTAGCTGCTGCCGAGAAAGAGTTTTTTGATGCGGTCGCGTTTATGAAGGAATTCCATTTGGTGGATTCTGAATATTCAGTGAATCATGCGATTCAAGCAGGTAAGACGATTTTGGCAGAAGGTGCGCAAGGATCTTTGTTAGATGTTGACTTTGGATCTTATCCATTTGTTACTTCCTCGAATACCATCACGGCGGGTGCTTGCACCGGTCTTGGGGTCGCACCAAAGAACATCGGTGAGGTCTTTGGAATTTTTAAAGCTTATGCCACACGTGTGGGATCGGGTCCATTTCCGACGGAATTGGAAGATGAGGTGGGTGAGCGTATGCGTCAGGAAGGTCGTGAATTTGGTTCAACGACTGGTCGGCCGCGTCGTTGCGGTTGGATCGATTTGCCAGCCTTAAAATATGCGATGATGATTAATGGGGTAACTCAGTTGATCATGATGAAAGCGGACGTCTTGAATATTTTTGAAGAAATTTTGGTATGTACGGGTTATGAAATGCCAGATGGAACCGTGACGGATCAAATTCCATTTGAGATCACGGATATCAAAGTAAAGCCAGTATATGCGACCTTGAAGGGTTGGAATTGTTCATTGGAAGGCATGCGTCGTTTTGAGGAATTACCTGCTGAGCTTTCGGCCTATATTAAATTTTTAGAGCAACATTTAGATTTACCGATCAACTTTATTTCGACAGGCCCAGATCGTGAGGCGTGTGTGTTGCGCGGTTCATTAGCATAAACATGGATCAGGGAGTAGATTTGGCGGCCTTGTATGTGGATGATGTCATCTATTGGGTTCCTGCCGACCGCCCTGCCGGTCAGGTCGTGGAGGCTCCGGTGGAAGCTTCAGATGCTGTTTACATACCCGACGTATCTACGCCTTGGTTGATTGTTGGCGAGATTTCTGATCTTGAAAAATCCCGCTTATCCCTAATTTTCTCGGCACCACCTATGGTGCTTCCGGCAACAAATTGGTCGGTGCTAGATCCTGCGGAAATTCAGGTTCCACTAGCTGAATTTGTTGAAAAAACGCAAGCTACGCGCTATATATTCTTGGGGGAACATACCCTTGTGGGCTTACAGGCGCAAGAAGTGGTGGGGATCGGAAATAGTAAAGTTTATTATTTTCCGCGTTTTATATCCACGTTGACGGATGATGAAAAGCCATTAAAAATGGCGTTTTGGAATGCGTTAAAATCGTTAGTGTAGAGACGCTTTGAACACATCCCGTAGGATAAAACCTGGTGTTAATTATTCTGGTTTGGGAATCGGCGCGAAAGCGCCTCAAGCCATGGCAATCCTGTCAGGTTTGCCATGAGGACTACAAACTGTATCGTGCTAAAGGAGCGACGTCTTGATCTGTAAATTCTCCTGTTTCGTATTTGAAATGTCCCGCCATCGCAATCATGCCCGCATTATCTGTGCAATATTGAAAGGCGGGAATGAATACTTCCCAACCTAACTCGGCGCCCAATTCTTGTAAGCTGCTACGTAATCCTGAGTTGGCCGACACACCTCCCGCAATGGCTATTTGATTGCATTGCTTCTCTTTCATCGCTTTTTTGACTTTTCGCAATAGCATGTCGATGAGTGTTTTTTGCACGGATGCACAAATATCAGCCTTATTTTCTTCAATGAAATTCGGATTTTTTTGTGTCTCTTTTTGCAAGAAATAGAGAATGGCGGTCTTGATTCCGGAGAATGAAAAATTCAAACCAGGCATTTCACCCAGGGAGAATGGAAATTTATTTGGATTGCCTTCTTTCGCTAATTTGTCGATGAGCGGTCCACCCGGATAAGGTAGACCAATTAACTTCGCGGTTTTATCGAAGGCTTCGCCCACGGCATCATCTTGCGTTTCGCCGATCACCTCCATCTGCAACGGGGAAGTTACCCAGACTAATTGCGTATGTCCACCACTTACAGTTAGGCAAAGAAAGGGGAATGTAGGTTTGGGGTCTTCAATGAAATGCGCCAAAACGTGCGCTTGCATATGATTTACCTCGATGAGTGGAATGTTTAAACTGAGTGCTAATGCTTTCGCAAAAGAGGTGCCCACAAGCAGTGCGCCCAACAAACCTGGCCCACGTGTAAATGCAATGGCATTCAGGTCATTTTTGTTTATATTTGCTTTTTGCAGAGCCTCTTGAACGACAGGAATGATCGCTTTTTGATGTTCTCTACTTGCTAATTCGGGAACGACTCCGCCCCATTCCGTATGAATTAATTGGGTGGAAATAATATTTGACTTCAATTCTCCGTTGACCATTACGGCAGCAGAGGTTTCGTCACACGAAGATTCGATTGCGAGTAGGACCATTGGACTGCAAAAATAGGGCAAAAATAGTAAACATGGTAAAATACCTAAAGATCCTCGCTAAAACGGTCCTCTATGGATTGTTGGGATTCTTTTTGCTCGTTTTCACATGTATTCTTCTCCTTCGTGCCCCAGCCAATCAAACCCTGTTAGCTCAGTATTTTAGTCCTAAAATCGAGAAAGCCATCGGGTATCCACTGACGTTGCAAGGGATTCAGATCAAATTTTTCGATGAGCTTAGTTTAAAGGGATTACGAGTGAAAGATCCTTGGGGCAAAGAAATGATCTACATTGAGAAGCTGGATATTAATTTTAGCATTTCTGATTTGTTTTTGCAGACAGGTAGGCCAACCATGGATTATGCCCGTTTATATCAACCAAGGGTTCATTTAATTCTAGAAAAAAAGCAAGGGACGGTTAATCTAAATCATTTTATTGATCAAATTATTGCTTGGGTAAATCGCAATAGCACAGGCCCACAAACAGGTTCTAGCGTCTTTGTGATTAAAGAAGCAGAGGTAGTTGATGGGACCTTTATCTTAGATGATGAGCAAGTTGAAAACACGGCTACTCCGCAGCATTTTGACCTATCACATTTTGAAATCGCTCACATAAACTCCGTCGTTCATCAGTTTTATTCCAAAGGCGATACGATTGGTTTACAAACAATCGGATTTAATGCGATTGCCCCGCAGACTAATTTACGCATCAAGCGCTTGGATACCCAGTTCATGATATCCGACAAGCAAATGCGGTTTGACCAGTTGGGCTTGCGCATTAATGATTCTTGGATTTCTGATCGATTCGTGGTGAACTACAAGAAAATCGATGATTTAACGCAGTGGATTACGCGTGCTAATATGCAGGCTCGCTTGGTCAACTCACGGTTGTCAAGTGACGATGTTAGCAAGTTTATAGCATCCATGGCTCCATACAAAGGAATGTACAAGCTAAATGGCTTGTTGGCCGGCACCGTCGACAACCTCAAATTGCGGCAGTTTGCCTTGGGTTTTGGCCAAAAAAGTATCTTGCGAGGCGACTTTGATTTTGTGGGCTTACCCAATATTGATCGGACGCAGATGGACTTCAATATGAAGCAATCGGTATTTATTCCGGAGGATTTGGCGGTCTTTATTTCTAAATCTGCTGCTGATAAAATGCGCATATTGGGGGCGGTTTCCTTTGGCGGTAAATTCAAGGGTACCAATGTGGATTTTCAAACATCTGGGCAGTTAAATACCGGATTAGGGTATATGGAAGGTGATGTCCGGATGCATTTGAAAGATTCGATGGCGCTCTCCGGATATGATGGTTTTGTCAAATTGCGTAAGTTTAAATTAGGTCGATTATTAAGTCTAGAGGACTATGTAGGAACGATTGATTTGGAAGCGAAATTGAAAGGAACAGGCTTTTCAAACCAGTCGGCAAATGTCGATTTCGATGGACAAATTTCGGAGTTGTTTTTTAACCGTTATGGTTACAAACGCGTAGCCTTGAAAGGTAATTTGCAGAAGCAGTTATTTAAGGGGACAGTGGCGGTGAAAGATTCACATTTAGTTGCTTCGATGACGGGCGAAATTAATTTGCGTCAGGCGAAGCCGAGATATCAATTGGAGGGGGTTGTGGACCGCGCTGATTTATCAAATTTGCACCTAATTGATGAGCCGATGCGCGTCAAGTCGCGCTTTGATCTGGATATAACCTTGCAAGATATCGACGATATTGATGGACGTGCTGTGTTTCAGGATGTACTTTGGCAAATGCCAAATAAGCCTGATTTAGCGATGGATTTGGTGACATTTTCAGCAGATACGCGGGGGGCGAAAAAGAAATATCAATTGCGTTCTCCCTTTGTTTCTGTCGAGCTGGCTGGGGATTTTGTGCCAACAAAAATGCAAACGGAGTTAGGCCAACTGTGGGATGAATACAAATTGTATTTTGCGAAAAATGAGGTGGAGCGGAATCGTTATTATGCCACTAAGGTACATGCGGTTGACCAGAAATATGCTGCTGATTTTACGGTGATCTGCCATCACATAGGACCATTAATGGAACGGTTTTTTCCATCGGTCGATGTGGGTCGGAATACGGTATTTTCAGGAAATATAACCAAAGGACGTAGTTTTTCGCTTAGTTTAGAAGCCTATCCGGATACGTTGGTTTTAGGTGGCTATAAATTTTATCAGTCTGTATTTTCATTCCAGAGTTCTAAATTTCTAGGTGGACCTGAGGTGTCATCAAGCTTAATTTTTCAATCGCGCAAGCAGCAGTTGAACTTTTTAACACCTACCGAGAATTTGAAATTAGACGCCTTGTGGGATCAGGATCGTATCAATTTTGGTTTGGATTTTAAACAACAAGGGGAGGAAAATATGGCCCATTTTGGTGGGATTTGGAAGTTTGAAAAGGACGGTTTGTCCTTGCGATTCAAGGATTCCTATGTTCGTATTTTGGGGCAAGATTGGTCGATTGATCCGGAGAACCGTGTGTACATTCAAGGTCAATCATTGAAGGCGGAACATGTATTAATTTCCAACCAAAAACAATCCATTGCTTTACAAGGAAGTATCTCCACAGATTCGACGGAGGCAATTAAGTTACGCGTCCGGAAGTTTCAATTAGGGACCTTGGGTCCATTGTTTGCGACGAAGGCACAGGGTGTCATGAATGCGGAAATTAGCTTACAGAATTGGTATCAAAATACACGTTTAGATTCGTGGTTGTCAGTCGATTCCTTGCGATTGAATAAGTTTTATATGGGGAATTTTCAGGGGGTTGGGACGTACCAGGCGGACCAGCAACTCATGGATTTGAACTACCATTTAAACCGATTGGGCGAATCGGTATTGTCTGTGAGTGGCACCTACAAACCCTTTGGGGAAGAAGAAAAACTCAATGTTCAAGTTGAATTGAACAAGACAAATTTGCAAATTTTGGAACCATTTACCACGGGCTTATTTTCGGGTTTATTGGGTGAAGCCTCAGGTAATTTACATGTGGGTGGGGGGATTACAGATCCAGTTTTTGCGGGTAAAATTGCCGTTCAGGGAGGAAGGACAACCTTTGATTATTTAAAGACGCAGCTCCTTTTTTCAGATACGGTACAATTTCAATCGCGTCAAATCAAAGGGGTTAATTGGTTGTTAAAAGATCCCGAAGGAAATACAGCGCGCTTAAATGCTACCTTAAATTTCCCGAAAGGCAAGCCATTTGAAATGAATTTGACAGCAGATTTGAATCGGTTTAAGTTGCTGAATACGGTACGGGATTCGAAGTCTTATTATTACGGAACTGGATTCGCCTCTGGACCGATGCGTATTTCCGGTACGGTGGATGATTTATTAATTTATGCCAATTTAAAAAGTGAACGTGGTACACGTTTATTTATTCCGTTGGATCGAGAAATGGAGGTCAAGGAAGAGGATAGTTATGAGCTGTTGAGTGAGTCTATTGAAGCAGAGCTGGCTACTAATCAAAAACGAACTACCGAGGTATTGAAGGATGATGGGATTACCATGGATTTAAATTTGAGTTTAACGCCGGAGGCTTATGGCGAGGTTCAGTTTGATCAAAAGAAAGGTGATATCATGCGGGTTTATGGGAATGGCGCTTTGAATATGACCTTGGATAAGAAGGGGGATTTTCGAATGAATGGTGATTATTCCATTGACCAAGGGGATTACACATTTACCTTGCAAAATTTGATTAATAAGAAGTTTGCGATTCAGCGAGGTTCTAAGATTTCTTGGACGGGTGATCCGATGGAGGGGAATGTTAATATCAAAGCAGTTTATACCCAGTATGCTTCCTTGTTTCCTATTTTACTTGATACGACAAACAAGAGTAATTTGCCTGAGTTTAAGCGTCGGTACCCAGTGGACGTAACGATTAATTTAAAGGATCGATTACTATCTCCGTCTGTTTCATTTGATATTGGTGTTCGGGATTACCCCAAAGACGTACATTTGAATGGAGCTGTGACAGCGTTTACGAATCGTATCAAAACCGATGAGCAAGAGTTGACCCGTCAGGTGAGTAACGTTTTGTTGTTTGGCCAACTCGTTTCTCCGTACGGCGGAACGGGTGTGGCGATTGGGAATTTGATGGGCAACGTAACAGAGATGTTGTCAAATCAATTGAGTGGGTTGGCTAATAAAATCAATAAAGATTTGAATGTAGACGTGTATTTAGGTGGCGGTTTATTGACGCAGGATATTTTATCCAATCTTCAGTTACGGGCGTCTTATAATATGAATGATCGACTACGAATCACGCGAAGTGGAGGATTTACGGATGCGCGAAATCAAACAAGCCCATCGATTTTGTTAGGCGATTGGGCCTTGGAGTGGTTCGTCAAACGGGACGGATCTTTACGTTTGAAAACGTATAATCGAAATGTTCAAACCTCCCTGGCCGGCTCTTTAAACTCCTATCAAATCAACCAAACCGTAGGAGCTAGTTTGCTCTTTTCTAAGAGCTTTTCGAAGTGGTGGTGGGAGAAATAAAAGAGAGGTAAGAAGTGAGAGGTGAGAGGTAAGAGGTGAAATAAAAAAAGAGGTAAGAATTAAGAGTTTAATGCAAATGCTCTTACTTCTTACCTCCTAATTCTCACCTCTTACCTCTCACCTCTTACCTCTTAATTCTTACTTCTTACTTGACTTCAAACGCTCCTTTACCCACCACAAAACCTTCTGAAATCAATTCAACTTGATATTTGCCTGGTTTGTACGTAACACCTCCGCGTGGGTAGGTTACACTTACTTCTTGGTTATCGTTTGTATACGTAATGACTTGCTTTGTTGTGTATGGCGTATCTTTTCCGTTCAAGTTTATTTTGCCAGAACCGATTGATTCATCTGAAAGAGTTGCACCTTCACCATCCAATATGCGAACAAAAATTGTTTTGTTTTCCAATTTGGTAATTGGGTTAGTAGCTAAAGAAAACATCACTTTTAATTTGTCAATTTTCTTCCCATTCAAACGAGCGCGCTCGGTCTCTTTACCTTTTGCATTAACGGCCAGCACACGAATGTTCTGTGCTTTCAATGCAGCAGCAATACTCACTTTAAGAGCTAATTCTTTGTTCTTTGCAGCAACTTCTGATAGCGTATCTGCCAACGATTTGTTTTGGTTTTTCAACCCAGAATTCTCCGTATTCAAAGTCGAATTTTGAGTAGTTAACACCTGATTGTTTTCCGTTAGAATGCCATTTTGCTTTTTCAATTCAACGATTTCGCCGTCTTTTTGCGTTAAAACTAAATTGTATTCTTTGATTTTTGATTCATACGATGCGATCGCCGCATGATTTGAACTCTTTAAGGAAGCTTTGTCTTGCTCTAATTGAACTTTCAAGGCTTCTAAATCAGCTACTTGACCACCTAATGCTTTAATTTCAGCGATTTTGCTATCTAATTGAGTCGAGATCGAATCCAATTGTGTACGCGTATTCGCTAATTCAGTTGCTTTTTCTTCAATTGTTGTTGCTTGCTCGTTCGATAATTGATTTGAACGAAAATATAATACACCTAGGACTGCCGTTAAAACTGCCAAGATGATGATGGCGATTTTTGACGAATTGTTGTTTGATTCCATTGAGTTATAATTTGATTGTTAAGGGTTTACCGTTTATTTGTCGGCAAAAGTACAATAAATTATCTACATTTCATTTCTACGGCAGTTTTTGGTTACTTTGTAGAATTAATGAGCGCTTATGCCTACGTATGATTTTATTGTAATCGGTTCTGGAATTGCGGGTTTATCTTACACGGTAAAAGTCGCCCAGCATTTTGAGGATTTGCAGATTCCCATCAAGATTGCGCTCATTACCAAAACCGTTGCTGAAGAAACCAATACCAAATATGCGCAAGGCGGAATCGCTGCTGTTTGGGATACGGATGATTCTTTCGATAAACATATTCATGATACATTGGTCGCTGGGGATTTCGTTTCCGATCCTGCTGTTGTCGAAATGGTTGTCCGCGAAGCGCCCGAACGTCTCAAAGAATTAATCGCTTATGGGACGGCTTTTGATCGTAAATCGGATGGGACTTTTGATTTGGTGAAAGAAGGAGGACACTCCGATAAACGCATCTTACATTATAAGGACTCCACTGGAAACGAAATTGAGCGCGCTCTTTTAGCCAAAATTAAATCCTTTAAATCCGTTGATTTTTTTACGCATTATTTTGCGGTCGACTTAATTACCCAGCATCATTTAGGGGAGAAGGTTACGAAGGATACACCTAATAAACAATGTTACGGTGCTTACGTTTTGAACAAAAAAACGAAGAAAGTAGAAACCTTTTTAGGTAAAACAACACTTCTAGCTACCGGAGGAATTGGTCAAGTATATCAATCTACGACGAATCCTACCATTGCCACCGGAGATGGAATTGCCATGGCTTACCGAGCGAAAGGTTTTGTTCAAGGCATGGAATTTATTCAGTTTCATCCCACCGCCTTATACAATCCAGGCCACAAGCCTTCTTTTTTGATTTCGGAGGCCGTGCGTGGTCATGGAGGAATCTTGAAGAATCAGGATGGTTCTACCTTTATGGAACGCTATGATGAGCGTCTATCCTTAGCACCTCGCGATGTAGTTGCACGTGCGATAGATTCCGAAATGAAGATCAACGGGACAGATCATGTGTATTTAGATACACGGCATATTCCAAAGGAAGAAATACTGCAGCATTTCCCCATGATTTACGCCCATTGTCTACAAGAACTTGGGATTGATATGGCTACGGAAATGATCCCTGTGGTACCGGCCCAGCATTATTTATGTGGAGGAATCATCGTCGATCATTATGGTCAGACCAACATTGAGAATTTATTCGCAGCCGGTGAATGCTCATATACCGGTTTACATGGTGCGAACCGACTCGCTTCCAATTCACTTTTGGAAGCCATTGTTTACGCACACAATGCATTTGAGAAATCAGTCAGTCAATACGGTACGCAAAACATTCCAGCAGGTATTCCAGACTGGAATGATGAAGGAACGCGGCACCCGGAGGAATTAGTATTAGTGACTGAAATGGCACGTGAATTAGAATCCATTATGTCTAATTACGTGGGTATTGTTCGAACCGATCGCCGTTTGAAACGCGCCTATGACCGATTGGAATTAATCTACCTCGAACATGAGGAATTGTACAAACAATCACGCATCACCGTTCCTTTGTGTGAATTGCGGAATATGATCAATGTGGCTTATTTAATTATCAAACACGCGCGCGCACAGCGGGCCAATAAAGGACTACATTATAATGTAGATTTGAAATAGTTCTCTTTTTTGCATTTTCGTTTGATAATCCCCTGACTGACTGGCTATTTAAATTTTCTATTCAGGATTTTTATGACTTAATTCGTGGTACGAAAACTAACTAGATTTAGTTTTCGAATACCTAGATCTAAGATACATGATTCATCTATTCCTCAGGGGATGGGCCATTTGCTGCGTTCGTAGTGTAGTGGTTCTCCTGCTATTCGTCTCTATTTATTCCGCTCAAGCCCAAGCTTGGAAGTGGGCCATCGGTTCCAATATCACCCAATATCAATTTAAGAATTCAGCTGGTAAGCCAGTTGACCTATTAAAACGGCAATCTGGTTTACATCTAGATATTGCCCATGAACATGTCTTTCTGGACACCGTTCGTTTGATTTCCAAATTTTCAAAATCAGCCATATACTTTAGTCAGCGGCCTAAAATAGCTAAGTTTCTAAGTTTATTTCACTATGACCTAGGGCTGAACTATAATCAATTTAATACGATTGGGGATGTCCAACAAATTGCTTTTTCATACCAAACAGATTATGTAGGGGTATCAGCTGGTTTTGGACCCAGAATTCTTTTGATCAAAGGCTGGTCTATTCAGGTAAGCGGAAGGGTGATGGGGCAGTATTTGGTGGCAGGCCAACAGCTCGTAGATTCTCGATATTTTGATCTGTTGTCAGAGCCCCAATTTAAAGGTCTTCGCTTATTTAGTGGCGTACAAATTGAAATAAATAAACGCGTAAATGCACAAGTGAGTGCATTTGCACACGTTGCATCTTATCAAACTCATTTTTCAAAAATAACGCCAACGGGCACACTGGATATGGCGCCAATGACGCTCGCGATGGGAATTAGATTGCATCAATAAGCTAGATCGTATGTATAAAAATCTATTCATTTTATTCTTGGTCTTTACTTCTTGGGTGGCATATGGCCAACAAAACGGCTTGAATTACCAAGCGGTTATATTGGACCCTAATCCAATTGAGATACCAGGTCAGGTGATTTCTGGTCAGCCATTGGCGAATGGAAATGTTTGGCTGCGATTTACGTTAGTTTCTAAGGAAGGGATTGATTATGAGGAAATTCATGCGACAAAAACAGATGCCTATGGTTTAGTTAATCTAGTCATTGGAAAAGGTATACCTGCTTGGAATATAGGCTCAAATGCAGCCTCTGGTGAATCAAAATACAAGCAATTTGATTCCATCATTTGGGATGAGAACCTCAAAAAACTGAATGTAAGTGTGAATTTCAATGGGTCATCTACATTTACGGAAGTTAGCAATCAGCTCTTGACCTTTACGCCTTATGCGCTCTATGCCGCCTCGGTGGATTACAAAAATGTGCGCGATTCACCCACGAAACTAAGTCAGTTTTCAAATGATGTAGGGTATCTAGTACCCAAAGATTTAGATCCGCTCAAGCAAAGTGTCTTGGTCAATACCATTGCGATACAGGAGAGTGCGGCTAAGATCGAGGCGAACCAACAGGCCAACAAAATTCGGTTTATCGTGATTGATCAGTCGATAAGTGATTTGAGCTTTCGATTAGATAGTACTCAAACGCAATTGGTTGCCGTGAATGTATCGCTCAATTCGATTCGTTCCACCTTGAGTGAACATGATGAGCGGATTAAAAATACGGCGAATGCTTCGTCTAGTTTGGCGGGTCAACTCGCCAATTTGCAAAATCAGACAAGTCAGATGGCGAATAGTTTTGAGATGCTTTCCAATAAGTCGACAGCATTAGACCTAGGGAATTCCCAACCGAGCAATTCTTTGTATCCGACACAGTTGGCCGTTAAGTCCTATGTTGATAATGCCATGACGAATGTGGTCACGGTGGGAACACCTGATGCAACCACCTTGGCAACTGGAAAAATTCAATTAGCTGGTGACTTATCAGGAACCGCCACATCGCCAACGGTGCCTGGATTGACTTTGAAGGAATCACTTGCGAATAAATCGACGGATGTAGCTGCGGATGCGGCATCAAACACCAAATATCCTTCTGTTAAGGCAGTTAAAGACTATGTCGATGTAGCTACTACAGGAATTGCTTTTCAGGCCGCATTGAATGCGAAGGCTGATATTAACTCCCCCACATTTACAGGGAACCCGTCTTTACCATCCGGTTCTACGGGGGTGACTCAATCACCCGGAAATAATTCGACATCTTTGGCAACGACCTCTTTTGTTCAAACGGCCATGGCTAATGCGACGGTAGCAGATGCCGATGCCACAACAAAAGGAAAGATTCAATTAGCGGGTGATTTAGGGGGTACGGCCGCCGCTCCGACTATTGCGAAATTACAAGGAGCCACTTTGAGTTCTTCATCACCCACTTCTGGTCAGGTATTAAAATACAATGGAACGGCTTGGGTGCCAGATGCGGTGGTTATGGCGGAGGCCCAAACATTATCATTATCGGGGACCACGGTTACCTTATCGGGGACCAACAGTTCTGTGACCCTTCCTGCCGTGGGGGATGCAACTTCAACCGTTACGGGTAAAGTACAATTAGCTGGAGATTTAGGTGGTGTTGCCACGGCACCTTCTGTTGTTCGCATTCAAGGTGTTCCGGTATCCTCCACTACGCCTACTACAGGTCAGGTCTTAAAGTTCGATGGAACTTCTTATGTCCCCAACAGCTCCATTTTGGCTGAAACGCAGGTCTTAAGTTTAGCTGGAAGCACGTTGAGTATTTCAGGAACGAGTAGTTCCGTGGTCTTACCAAACGCAACGAGTTCGACTTCAGGTATGGTTCAATTAGCCGGTGATTTAGGCGGTGTTGCTACTGCACCGTCTGTGGTTCGGATTCAAGGCGTTCCAGTAGCTGCCACCCCGCCAACCACTGGTCAGGTTTTAAAATTTGATGGTACTTCATACGTCCCCAATAATTCGATCATGACGGAAACCCAAACGCTGGGATTGTCGGGATCTACCTTGACCATTTCGGGTACGGGTAGTTCAGTGGTGTTACCTGTTGCGGTGGATGCAACGACGTCAACGAATGGGGTTGTTCGGTTAGCGGGGGATTTAGGTGGAACGGCGGCAGCTCCTTTGGTATCCAAATTACAAGGGAAAACGCTGAGTTCGACGGCCCCTACTACGGGCCAGGTTTTGAAATATGATGGAACACAATGGGTGCCATCTACCGGCTTACTAACAGAAACACAAACACTTTCGCTTACGGGTTCAACATTAACCATCTCGGGCACGAGTAGTTCAGTAGTATTACCGGTAGCGTCCGATGCGACAACAAGCACCAATGGTTCGGTGCGTTTGGCAGGTGATTTGGGTGGAACTGGTACGACTGCGGCCGCACCAGTGATTACAGACAATGCCATAACAGCGTCAAAAATCGCTTCAGGAGCCGTTACAGACGCCAAGTTTTCAGGTATACTTTCTGTTGCCAAAGGTGGTACAGGCTCTGCCACACAGAATTTTGTGGATTTGACTTCGGCTCAAACGGTGGCTGGAGCGAAAACAATGTCGGGTGATTTTGCTGTAGGTGCATCAAAATTTAGCGTCGCTTCCTCTACCGGAAATACGGTTATTGCGGGGACATTAACTGCAGGTGGGATTCTATATCCTAATACCAACGGGACTTCAGGATTTGTGTTGACCTCCAACGGGAGTGGCTTAGCAACTTGGGCCTCGGTTCCCATCTCAGCTTTGTCAGGTACTCTTTCGGTCGCGAATGGGGGAACCGGTTCGACCACGAAGAATTTTGTAGACTTAACAACAAACCAACTTATTGCCGGGGATAAATCATTTACCGGAACTACGGCTACCAATGACTTAAATGGAACGAATGGTTTTTTCTCGAGCTCACTTGGTACAAACGGCCCTACGTCCTTAGGTTCTACCTTGATTGTTAATGGAAATCTTACCTTGAATGGAACATCAAATACCGTGGGAAATATCGCTTCGGGCACTTGGAATGGGTCCACGATTGCGGTGGGTCGAGGTGGTACGGGTGCTACGAGTTTAACTGGGATATTAAAAGGCAATGGAACTTTTGCAGTTTCACAGGCAGCAATCAATACGGATTATAGTTTAGTTCGATTTGTGTCTGATGAGTACATCGTTACTACTCCAGGCCAAACGGTATTTACCCTGACCCAAATACCCAATGTCAATTCAACCATTCGGATTTACATTAATGGGGTTCGAATTTCAAAAACCGCTATTTCTAATTCGGGAACTAGCGCGACCTACAATCCAGTGAATAACGGGGGTGCTAGTTTAATTGTCAATGACCGAGTACAAATTGACTATTATTATTGATTTTATGCGTCAGCTTCTAGGACTTCTTGCTTGGTTGAGCAAGCCTGTTTTGGGGCTGATGTTCTTGCTATGCACTTTTTTAGTGGAGGCGCAGCACAGCAACATACGCATTACGAATGTTGCTACCAGCAGTGGTAGTTGGTCGCTTAGTGGCAGCACCTACGTTTTTACGACTACGGGCGACAATGCGAATTTGAATGTAACGGATTTACAGAATTACTTACGCACGAATTCGGTTGAGATCAAGACGT
>JAIXRT010000121.1 GCA_027485075.1 Cytophagaceae bacterium | reverse complement strand
TGGCCATCAGCAAGGTAATAGAAACAAGAATCCCTAATGCTTGTGTCCCCTTGAATGTGGATGCCGTAAATATGAAAAACCCAAAGAAGAGAATCATCGCCGTATAAAACATCGATACACCGGTTTTTTGAATCGTAATCTGGACTGCTTTAGCTACATTATTTGAATTCTTTAGCCACTCTTCTTTGTACCGCGTTAGAAAGTAAATAGTTCCATCGCTCGAAATCCCAAACGCTATTGAGAATATCAAAATGGTACTTGGCTTCAATGCGATATGAAAGAAGCCCATTAATCCAGCGGTTATAATTAATGGGATCAAAGAAGGTACGGTAGAGATAACCACCATTTTCCAACTCCTAAACAAAAGAGCCATCAGGATACAAATAAGTATGATGGCTGTAATTGTACTTTCTATCAGGTTTGTCTGTAAATAGGCTGTTTGAAAGGCATAAATAACTGAATTTCCGGTGATTTTGGCATCATAAACGCGCGAATCAGAAGCTGGTAATATTTCCCCTGATTCACTATCTGTACGAAAGATTGAGTCAATTTTAGGCTGTAATTCATCGTATATTTTTTGAGTCTTTACGGTGCCTACATCAGCCATCTGAAAGCTAATTCGTGTAAATCTTTTGTCTTGGTCTAAGAATCCAGCAAACATATTTTGCTTTCCCGCTAAGCTACCTTGGAAGTCTTTCAGTTTTGAAAGTTCATCAATCCCAGGTAGTGTATAATATTTCGGATCACCCCCACGATATACTTGATAGAGGTATTTGGTTGCGGTCAACAAAGATAGTCCTTGTGTGAATTCAGGGTATTGGCTCACCACCTTTTCCGTACGTTTGATTTTCGATAGGATTTCTGGAGAAAGTGCGCGGCCTGACTCATGGGCATCGATGGAGATTTCAAATGGCATGAC
This sequence comes from Cytophagaceae bacterium, assembly GCA_027485075.1. GTDB lineage: Bacteria > Bacteroidota > Bacteroidia > Cytophagales > Spirosomataceae > Aquirufa. The sequence continues at coordinate 3,807 of JAIXRT010000121.1, read as the reverse complement.
GCCTTTGAAATGTTTTTCGATAAATTTCAGATCCGTGTAGATTGCGTTTTCTTGAGGTAAATCGTCGACAATATAACCCACCGCCTCAATTTTACTCAGACCGTACATGGAAATGATGAGTAAAAAACCAATGATTGTGTAAATGATTTTGCGTCGCTGAAATACCCAAAACTCCACACGAGTCAGAAATTTATTAATGCGTTTACTTTCAAAGTGAGCTAAATCTTTTGGCTTTGGTGGCGCTAAATAGCTGAAAAATATAGGTATTAACAGCAAGGATAAAAGAAACGTAAACATCACATTCAAAGATGCTACGATACCAAATTCAACTAACAAAGCAGAACCAGTAAAGGCAAAAACTCCAAATCCGATCGATGTCGTAATGTTTGCTAAAAACAAGGTACGACCTACGGTCGCAGCACTTGTTTGTAATGAACCTTCTTTATTATTTGTTTCCGCGTAAGTTTCGTGGTACTTATTTAATAAAAATATGACATTAGGTACCCCAATTACTACAATGAGTGGAGGAATTAATCCTGATAAAAGCGTGATTTTAAATCCAAAAAGAACAATAGTAGCTAGCGAAGCGATAATGCCAATCAAGATGACGATCAGGGCAAAAAAGACAACTTTAATAGACCTGAAAAAGTAATATAGAATGAGTGATGTGACTGCGATAGCTAATAGCAGAAACAGGACTAATTCATTGGTCACCTGTGATGTATATTCCGTACGGATAAACGGCATTCCTGAATAATGCAGCTTATTTTTTGTTTTAGCTGAATAGTTTTCACCCAGGGATTTAATTTTTTTAACTAGTGAAATCCTGTTCTTATTGTTGATGGTTTTTTGGTCAAGCGTAATCAACATCATATGGACCCGGAGATCTTCTGTAAAAAGAAAATTCCGGTAGATCGGCAATTGGTTGATTTTTGATTTTAACGAATCTAATTCTGCTTGCGAGCTATTTATTGATCCAGCATACAGCGGTCTTGTTTTAAAGATTTTATTTGTCGAATCAATATATACTTCAGGAAGATTGGGTAATGCCAATATGGATTTGATGCCAGCCTCTTTTTTGATATCGGTAAACAAACTATTCCATGCATCAAACTCAGCTGTTTGAAACAAATTTGGATTTTCTAATCCGATGACCATCACATTTCCATCTTCACCATATTTTTTCTTAAATGATTCGTACAACTGAAATTGTTCGTTCGATTGCGGAAGAATTTTGGCTAATTCATAGCTAAGTTGTATTTGGCTCGCGGTATAGGCTAACCAAATAGTTGCTAAAAACAAGGTAGCTAAAATGGCAATTTTGAAATTCAAGATTTGAACCCCGATCCAATTCCATGTCTTATTCATGCGTGTCTACTTTTAAGATTTCGGCTAAGGCTAAATCTTCGGGCGTTGTGATTTTCAAATTGGCATAATTACCTTCCACCAAATGAATTCGTTCTCCGGCATGTTCAATCACACTAGCATCATCTGTAAAATGAGGGCTGTAACCATTGGCAAATGCTTTTTTTAGCGAATCAAGACTAAATATTTGTGGTGTTTGAATGATGCGAACATCCGTACGATTGACAGCTTTATACACTTTTTGTGTTTCATCCCACAGACGCACCGAGTCTTTAGAAGGTACGGCAACAACTGCATTTCCATGTATTTCAGCTTCCGAAAAAGCATGCTGGATTGTTTTTTGGTCTATCAGCGGGCGAACACCATCATGTATGGCCACAAGGCAATTTACCTGCTCGTTGATGGCTTGTATTCCATGCAAACTAGAATGAAAACGGGTTTCCCCACCGGCAACTAATCGATGTGGTGTTTGTGAATGAATTTCAGGGAATTCGCTTCCAAGTTTTGCCCAATAATCAAACTGATTTTCAGGTAAAACAAGAATTAGTTCGATATCGGGAATAGCCTTTTTGAATGCGGCTAAGGTATGAAAGAGAATGGGTTTATTTTGAAGCAGTAAAAATTGCTTCGGTATCGACATATTCATGCGCTGTCCGGTACCTCCCGCAACTATTATTGCTATTTTCTTCAAAATAAACCCATTAATAATTAAATAATTAACATTACATCGCCATAACTGAAGAAACGATATTTCTCCTTAATGGCTTGTTGGTATGCATCTTGTACCAAATCATATCCTCCAAAAGCACAAGACATCATGTATAAGATGGACTCAGGTAAATGGAAATTGGTCAAAAGTGCCGTAGGGATTTTAAACTCGTATGGAGGGAAGATAAATTTATCTGTCCATGAATCAATTGGTTTTAAATGACCGCTTGCTGAGACAGAAGATTCCAAGGCTTTCATCACGGTAGTACCAACTGCCAACACGTGTTTTTTGCCATCAATAGCTTGATTGACATAATCACATGTATCTTGATTGATCATAAAATGTTCTGAATCCGTTTTATGTTTTGTCAGGTCTTCTACGTCTACTTGTCTGAATGTTCCCAAACCAATGTGTAAAGTTAGTGGTGTAAATTGTGCACCATTTAACTCCATACGCTTCATAATGATTTTCGAGAAGTGAAGTCCTGCAGTAGGTGCAGCAACAGCTCCCACATGCTCTGCATAAATAGTCTGAAAACGATCACGATCATCTTCAGTGGCTGGGCGCTTTAGTCTAATTTCATCTGGTAGTGGAGTTTCACCTAATTCATGAATGGCTGCCATTAAGGCATCATGATCGCCATCATATAAAAAACGAATGGTACGTCCACGAGATGTCGTATTGTCAATAACCTCTGCGACTAAGTCAGAATCGCCAAAATACAACTTATTTCCTACGCGGATTTTACGAGCTGGGTCAACTAAAACATCCCACAAACGATGTTCACGATTTAATTCACGTAATAAGAAAACCTCGATTTGTGCACCTGTTTTCTCTTTATTGCCATAAAGACGCGCAGGGAAAACTTTTGTATTGTTCGTAACTAATACATCTCCATCTCCAAAATAATCAACGATGTCGGTGAATTTTTTATGTTCAATGGTTTTTTCCTTTCGGTTTATCACCATCATACGCGCGTCTTCGCGGTTTTCAGCGGGATTTAATGCAATTAAACTCTGGGGTAAATCAAATCTGAATTCAGATAATTTCATTCGGATGGGGTTTGAAATGAATTTATGTTTCCATGAACCGAAGTAAATGGGGCATAAAATTTGCAATTTTACAAATATACACTTTTGAAGGGGGGCTTGTCAAGGTATATTTTAAACAATTTGAAATTAGTCAGGTTTTAACCCTTTAGCTACGAATTACGACATGCAAGCAGTTTCTATATTTTGGTTTAGGCGAGATTTACGGATTTTGGATAATCATGGCTTGTGGGCCGCTTTACTTGGTGAACATCCCGTTTTACCTATTTTTATTTTTGATTCAGATATTTTAAGTCGCTTACCTGATGCCGCTGACGGTCGTGTCGAATTTATTCATGAAGCTATTTCAAAGTTGAAATCAGCCATTCAAGCAAGGGGAGGAGATTTATGTGTGTTGCATGCTAAACCGCTTGATGCATTTAAAGAACTTTCAACCCGCTTCAAGATAAGTGTTATTCATAGTAACGCAGATTATGAAAAGTATGGATGTGCGCGAGATGAATCAATCCGTCAGTGGGCAAATGCAAATCAAATAGAGTTTTACGCTTATAAAGATCAGGTTGTCTTTGAAAAGAGTGAGGTATTAAGTGGTCAAGGAACGCCATATACGGTATTTACACCATATTCGCGTAAATGGAAGGAGCAATTACGCATACAACCTATTCAGCAGTTTCCTTCTGAAAC
>JAIXRT010000101.1 GCA_027485075.1 Cytophagaceae bacterium | reverse complement strand
TATTATCTGCCCCTAAAAGTGTTTTGCCACTAGCTGTAATGATATCATTTCCATGTTGTTCCAATAAATCCGGATGCTCAGCAGCTCGAATAATTACACTCGGGTCATCTGGTAAAACGAGATCCTGTCCTTGATAGTTTGCATGCACGATCGGTTTTACATCTGCTCCCGAACAATCTGGTGAGGTATCCATGTGCGCACAAAAACAAATCGTAGGTGTTTCATGCGAGACGTTGCTAGGTAAAAACGTGTAGACATAACCGTATTGGTCAAGTTCAGCGTTTGCTAGTCCTAATTCGTGAAGTTCATTCACTAATACCTTTCCTAAATTCTTCTGTTTTTCGGTCGAAGGACTTTGTAGTGAACGTGGATCTGACTGGGTATCAATTTGCACATAGCGAAGAAATCGTTCAGTCGATGTGAAACGATACTTCTGGAGTAAATCAGATATCAGAGCCATAAAATTCAATTTATTTGAAATATTAGAAGAAAAAATTGTGTTAAATGAATTAATTTTAATTGGATTTATAAAGGTAATTAACCTTTCAAAATATCGTATTATCTTAGGGCTTTGATTTTTAAAAACAGTTCTAGGCTGTTTTATGAATTGTAAACCATTTGTCTTTTTACTTTTAAGATTATGTCTCAAAATGCAGTGATCCAAGTGGATGGTAAAAGTTTTGAATTCCCAACATTAGAGGGAAGCGAACACGAAAAAGCCATCGACATTGCCAAATTACGTGATTTGACAGGATACGTTACCTACGATCCAGGCTACAAAAACACGGGTGCAACCAAGAGTGCAATTACATTTTTAGATGGCGAAGAAGGAATTCTTAGACATTGTGGGTACAGCATTGAGGAATTAGCCGATCAGGCAAGTTTCCTAGAAGTAGCTTATCTGTTATTACATGGTGAATTACCAACTCAAGCTCAGCTTGATGCCTTTGAGCAATCCATTAAAAAGTATTCGGTTATAAACGAGTCCTTATTAAAAATTGCAGAGGCAATCCCGACGTCAACCCACCCAATGAGTGAATTATCGGCTTTGGTAGGTTTGATGGAAGGGCAATATGCAAGCAATGAACCAACGGAAAATATTCTGCGTTTAATGGCTGCATTGCCTATTTTTGCCGCTTGGAATTACAAGAAGTCAATTGGAGAAGCTATCGTAGCTCCAGATCAATCATTAGATTATTGCTCTAACTTCTTGAAAATGATGTTCGCCAAACCAGGCGAAGCATACCAAGCAGATCCAATTGTTTCCAAAGCATTAAATAAGTTATTGATTCTTCATGCTGATCACGAGCAAAATTGCTCAACGTCTACCGTACGTTTGATCGGTTCATCACATGCAAGTATATTCTCTTCGATTTCGGGAGGTATTCAAGCGTTGTTTGGTCCGCTACATGGTGGTGCCAATCAAGCAGTAATTGAGATGTTAGAAGCAATCAAGCAAGCGGGTGGTGATACGCAGAAATTCGTTGAAATGGCTAAGGATAAAAACTCTGGCTTCCGTTTGATGGGTTTTGGTCACCGCGTTTACAAGAATTTTGATCCTCGTGCACGTATCATTAAAGTAGCTGCAGATGATGTATTGACTGCTTTAGGCGTAAAAGATCCAGTTTTAACGATTGCTCAAGAACTAGAAGCTGCTGCGTTGAGCGATGATTATTTCGTAGCGCGTAAGTTGTATCCGAATGTGGATTTCTATTCTGGTATTATTTACCGTGCGTTACATATCCCAACGAACATGTTTACGATCTTATTTGCAATTGGTCGTTTGCCGGGTTGGATTGCACAACACAAAGAAATGATGACTAATAAAGAGCCGATTGGCCGACCAAGACAAATTTATGTAGGAGCAACTCCTCGTGCATTTGTCCCGATGTCACAACGCTAATAAGTTCTTAAATAACGTTAAATAGGCCCTTGCTTGCAGGGGCCTTTTTGTTTTATCCCCCAATTCCCAGTAGTTTTGCATCCTATGACTCAAAAAAATAGGTTCATTTTCAGTGCATTATGCTTGTTGGCCCCCTTCATGGGCAACGCGCAACCCCAAAAAGGCTTAGGGACGTTTTACCACATGAAACATTGGGGTAGTCGTACCTATTCAGGAGAAAAATATCATCCATACGTTTATACGGCTGCACATAAATCCTTTCCCATGGGATCTTGGGTCGAAGTAACGTTAGTTAAAACTGGTAAAAAAGTATTTGTGCGTGTGAATGACCGTGGTCCATTTTTTCGGGGTGGTGTGATCGATGTATCTAAATGTGCCGCACAGGATTTAGGTTTAGTCCCATTCGGTATTTCCAAAGTGGAAGTCAGACTTCTTTCCCCTGAAGAAATAACGGATTCGTTGAAAGTTTCGTGGGCTCAACGCGATTCGATTGGCCGAGCGGAACATCCAATCGCTCCTAAAAAGAATAAGAAAAAGGCTTCGCGCAAGAAACGCAAAAAGAAAAAAGTGCGTCGCTAATTCGAACGTAGCCGTATTTCGATGCGACGGTTCAT
>JAIXRT010000132.1 GCA_027485075.1 Cytophagaceae bacterium | reverse complement strand
AGAATGGGTACGCAGTTTTTGGACGTAATTTCTTGCCAAATAGCCTCCATCAGCGGTTTGGTTTCCGCAACAAAAGACTTCCCATGAATGGCTAAACGTAGTGACACCGGTTAGGGATTTAAAAATTTCATTAATAAGTCAAAACGCTCATGATCCGCCGCTTCGCGCTTGCCGAACATATAGGCTTTGTTGATAATCACTCCGTGCCGTTCTAATCCTTGGATGATGCCCGAAAATTGTTCGGTTTGAATTTGAACCATTAACTCGGGTAAACCCAAAGCGTCTTTGCTATTCCGAAGCATACAGGAACGCGTAATTAATCCGCGATTTTCTTCGATAATCCGGGCAATCAAACTGAAAGAATCGTGTTGGATATGAAAAGGGATGTAGATAACTCCTCCGTCTTGTCCGTTAAAACCGTTTAGCGCAATGGCTTCTCCTACCGTGTTCAAGCTAATATATCCTTGCCATTCTTGGGCGTCATTAACGACTGGAATTAATTTGAATTGGCTTTTTTCAAAGAGGGGTAGACTGGCGAATAAATCCTCATCGGCCTCCAATGAATAATCCTTGAAATAGGTAGTTAATGCACTCAATTTTCCATCGGGATGCATGCTGTTCGCAAGCAGTTCCTCGGTGATATTGCCTACATACTTTTTCCCATCCAATACCGCGATGTTCGTCAGGTCCTGCGCATGAAATGCCTTCATCGCTTTTTGTATTGAATCTGTTAGCTTCAATACAGGAAAATCGTACGATAAGTAAGCGAGCGTGAGCATGCTATACGGGATTTTGGTCTAGCCATTTGGCTAAAATCTGGTTGAATTCTTTCGGTCTTTCCATCATGGGTGCATGGCAACATTTATCGATGAAATGTAGTTCTGAACCTGGAATTAATTCATTGAATTCGTGGCCCACTTGCGGTGGGGTAATCGTATCATTTAAGCCCCAAATCAATAGCGTAGGGGCTTTGATCCGAACAATATCTTTGGCCATATTGTTCCGCTGCGCGGATTTGGCAATGGCGATAATGCGCATCACTTTGGGAATGCTGTTGGTAATTTCGAATACCTCGTCGACCAATTCCTTGCTCGCTGTTTTCGGGTCGTAGAATGTATATTCCACGCGCTCTTTGATGTACTCGTAATTACCTCGTTTTGGATAGGATCCACCCATGGAATTTTCGAACAATCCAGACGATCCCGTTAGGATTAATCGTTGAACCTTCTCAGGGTATTTTAGGGTATAAATCAAGGCGACATGTCCGCCCAATGAATTGCCGATCAAGCTGAATTTGTCCATCTTTTTGTAGGTGACAAATCCTTCGATGAATGTGGTTAAACCTTCGCAACCTGCCTCCTTGATGGGCATGTCGTGAATGGGCATAAGCGGAATGATGACTTTGTATTTTTGGATGAAGTGGGTGATAACACCTTCCCAATTGCTGAGAGCACCAAATAAACCATGAAGGAGCAGTAAGGTATCGCCGGATCCCTCCTCGATATACTGGTAGTCGTGTTCCTTCTTAATTGTATAATCCATTCCTAGTACCCATTTAATCTGCAAAGTAATAAAAAAGACTTTAAACTTTTGTAAGTTTATGCACTTTGTTCATTTTAATTATTTCATGAAACCAGTTGTCATCATTGGAGCCGGAATGGCCGGCTTGCAGGCCGCCTCACAATTGCATTTAAATCAGATTCCATTTTTATTGGTGGACGCCCAAAATCACGTGGGTGGCCGTCTCCATTCTGAGCATATCAAAGGCTTCACACTCGATGTAGGATTTCAAGTTTTACAAACTAATTATCCGGAAGTGCAGCGCAGTTTGGATTTGTCTGCATTGGATTTAGCTGCTTTTGAATCGGGGGCTTACCTCTGGAATCAAGATTCCTGGCTGGCCTTCGTCAATCCCCTCAAACAACCCGGTTCCCTTTTCAGTGCTTTAGCATCTGGAATCATGTCTGTCAAAGATGCTTATTTACTAGCTCGTTTATGGTTTATCACACAGGCTGATGTCCCGCCGCTGGGGTCTAACGAGTCCACGCAGGATTTTCTAAACCGTTGGGGTTTTTCATCAAAATTTCAATCTCATTTTCTTCAGCCATTTTTTGGCGGGATCTTTTTATCAGCTGGTTTGAATCCGCCGGCCTCCTTGTTTCGCTATTACATGAAGCAATTTTTAGAGGGGAGTGCGGCGATACCTGCTATGGGTATAAGCGCGATTCCTTTACAAATGGCAGATGCGTTACCTTCGGATTCGATTCGTTTGGGTATGCAGGTGACTCAGATTTCTGCGCGTCAAGTAACTTTTGCCGATGGTACATCGGTAGCAGCTGAACATGTAATTCTCGCCACGGACGCTTCGGCTACTGCGAAACTATTGGGGGTGTCTCTCGAAAAAGGTGCCTTTTGGAGCACCAAGACGCTATATTTTCAAGCGCCTGCTCAATCTAATCGCAAACAAATGTTACATCTGGTTCCGAATAGTCGGGTGTTGCATTATGCTTACTTGAATCATGTGCAGCCATCCTATGCGCCTCCGGGTAAAGATTTGATTTCGGTGACCACGCTCGATGTCTCGATGAATCCGGCAGATGTATTAGCGGAGCTCGCGTCATTTGTGGGTCCTAGCATCCAAAAATGGGCATTTTTGAAGGAGTACCTCCTGTCAGAAGCTTTGCCAGTCGTAGGAGCATTTGATGAACTGAAGCAAAAAGCTACGGATTTAGGAATCGTGTTAGCGGGTGATTTTACGGGCTTTCCGTCCTTGCAGTCGGCCATGAATTCAGGTCGAATGGCCGCGGAAAGCTTTTTGAAGGCCTGATAATTATCAGGAAATTTTAAGGCTTAATGTGTATCTTTGTCGCTCATTTTGTTTAACCATATGAAAAGAATCCTACTTGCATTCGCCTTCATGGCTGCTTTTGCCTCGTGTAAAAAAACAAATCCCAATTATCAGCAGGAAGCGGCAAATCCTAAGTTTTTAGAGCGCGCTCAAAATATGTTGACCGAAAGTATCATCCATGATATTTTCGCTCCACCCGTTTCTTCGCGTATTTACATGTATGCCAGTGTGGCGGGGTATGAGGGGGCAATTCATGCGGATAAACGTTTTCGTTCGTTTGCAGGTCAGTTAAATGGCTTCGAAAAGGTGGCTCAGCCGGAGGCAGGATTGGAATATTGTTATCCGTTGGTTTCAACGCGTGCGTTTTTATCGGTGGGTAAAAAATTGACATTTGCTCAAGAATTATACATTGAATTTGACAAACAAATTGAGGCAGATTTCCGCAAGACGGGGATGCCGGATGATGTATATGAGCGTTCGGTCGCTTTAGGCGATTCCATTGCGGCTTCGGTGATGCGCTGGGCTGCCAAAGATAATTACAAGCAAACGCGTGGTTTCCGATTTACGGTCACGAATTTACCAGGCACTTGGACGCCTACACCACCGGCCTACATGGATGCGGTGGAACCTTATTGGACGAAAGTTCGTCCGGTGGCCTTGGATTCCTCATCTCAATTTAGAGCGCCTGTACCTTCTAAATTTGATTTGACTAAAGGAAGTCCTTATTACAAAGAGGTGATGGATTCGTATGAAACTGTGAAGAATTTGACGAGTGATCAGCGGGATATTGCCAATTTCTGGGATTGTAATCCCTTTAAAATGAATATCACCGGACATGCGATGTTTGCGACGAAGAAAATGTCGCCGGGTGGACACTGGTTGGGTATTGTGGCGCAAATTTCACGTCAATATAACAAGCCGTATGTAGAAACTGCGGAGGCGTTGGCCTTAACATCCTTAGCTATTTTTGATGGATTTATCTCGTGCTGGGATGAGAAATACCGTTCGATTCGCATTCGTCCGGAGACGGTGATTAATGCGTCGATCGACAAATCTTGGATTCCGGTTTTGCAAACTCCTCCATTCCCAGAATATACATCGGGTCACAGTACGATTTCGCGTGCGGCGGCAGAGGTGTTGACAAAGGTTTACGGGGATAATGTGGCATTCAATGATTCTACGGAGGTTCCTTACGGCCTACCGCCGCGTAAGTTTACGTCATTTATTCAAGCTGCGGATGAGGCTTCGATCAGTCGGCTGTATGGTGGAATCCACTTCCGCCCAGCCTTGGACGAAGGAGCGAAGCAAGGT
>JAIXRT010000068.1 GCA_027485075.1 Cytophagaceae bacterium | reverse complement strand
TTTGAAAAGAGTGAGGTATTAAGTGGTCAAGGAACGCCATATACGGTATTTACACCATATTCGCGTAAATGGAAGGAGCAATTACGCATACAACCTATTCAGCAGTTTCCTTCTGAAACAATTGAGCATTATGCGACAGGGTCGTTTGAATTACCTTCTTTAACCTCTTTGGGATTTACACCAGCCGGTTTAGCATTCCCAGCTTCGCAGGTAGCTGATTCATTGATTCAACATTATGGCGAGAGGCGTGATTTTCCTGCATTACCGGGTACAAGTCGTTTATCTGTTCACCTGCGTTTTGGGACTATTTCTATTCGAAGCCTCGTATTACAGGCCATAGGTAAATCAGAAGTATGGTTGAATGAATTGATTTGGCGCGATTTTTATTTCAACATTTTGCATCATTTTCCGCATGTATCTGAAGGGCATGCTTTTCGTAAAGAATATGATCGCTTGGAATGGCGCAATAATGAGACTGAATTTGAAGCTTGGAAACAAGGCCAAACAGGGTATCCAATCGTGGATGCTGGCATGCGTGAATTAAATGCGACAGGGTTTATGCACAATCGGGTGCGTATGATTGTTGCCAGTTTTTTAGTCAAACATTTATTGATTGATTGGCGCTGGGGCGAAGCTTACTTTGCGGCCAAATTACTTGATTTCGATTTTGCGGCAAATAATGGAGGTTGGCAATGGGCAGCCGGGTCTGGTTGTGATGCTGCGCCGTATTTTCGCGTGTTTAATCCCGCTTTACAAACGAAAAAATTCGATGGAGAATTGGCATACATACGACATTGGGTCCCTGAATTTCAAGAATTGACTTATCCGCAACCAATCGTAAATCATGAATTTGCAAGAGAACGTGTTTTAGCCGCTTACAAAAAAGCACTTGCCAAGGTTTAGTATACACTTTTACCCGCGATGGAATAGTTTGTTAAATCAATTGTCAAAAAGCCAATTTTTAAATTTACTTCCATTTTAAATGGTACCTGATAGCTATCATTTGTTATCCAAAGTTGAATAGCGTCCTCTTCTTTGAATAACTTGTTTTTGGGTAACACCAATGCGGTACGGATACAATTTTTCTTTCCCCATGGTCCTTCGATTTTTTCGAACCCTTTTACAATGAACCAAATCTCGTAGATACTACCGTCGACTAATATTTTTGCCTTTTGTTTTTGGCCAATTTTCATTTCGCCCAAAGGCTTGTCACGTAAGAAAAAGTACCCTCCAATTAAATCAAGCGTGTTCGATTCGATGGGAAAATATTTAAGCGTTGGTGTGTTTTGTGGCGAACTGATTTTGGCATTCAAGTTGGCATGATCAAAAATCACCGTCTCTTCCTTCCGATATCGCCCTTCCTTTTTGCGCATCTCTGTTTTTAGTGGAAGATGAGTTTCGGTATCTAGGAATGCCGACCAATAATCAATAACGGGAGATATTACATGTAGAATGCCGACGGTCTTTCCTGTTATGTCTATTTTTCGGGTTTGTCGGCCATTTATTTGTTGGGTTTGCCCTTGGGTATGAATGGTTGCTTCTGCCGCATCAATAAATCCGAGGTGTATGCGGTATTTTAATTGTTCATTGGCCAGAATACTAGAATTTTCTTGTCCAAAACAAGGCAAGTTCATTGCCAAGAACATGATAATGAGTGGTACGTTTTTTCTTATAAAAGGCGGAATAATGGGCAAGAAGATTGTTTTAAATGGTGCGATTTTATTTCCGTTGAGAATATCAATTTAATTATTTTTTCATTACGTGGTATTTCCTATTTTTGTTAGGATTTACATGAAAGACATATAATCTACAAGGAACACTCAAAATTATCAATAATTATAACATGGCAAAACAATCGGATGGCGCACAAGGCTTAGCAGCTGAAAAATTAAAGGCACTGCAGACCACTTTGGAAAAATTAGATAAGGCTTACGGAAAAGGTACTGTGATGCGTTTGTCAGATAGTAAAGTTATGGATGTTCCTGTGATATCAACAGGCTCTCTTGGGTTAGATTTAGCATTAGGCATTGGTGGTGTTCCGCGTGGTCGTGTTGTTGAGATTTATGGACCTGAGTCTTCGGGTAAAACGACACTAACCATGCATTGCATTGCAGAAGCTCAAAAGGCGGGTGGATTAGCTGCATTTATTGATGCGGAACATGCTTTTGATCGTTCTTATGCCGAAAAATTAGGTATTGATACCGAAAATTTATTGATTTCGCAGCCAGATAATGGTGAGCAAGCGTTAGAAATTGCAGAACATTTAATTAGTTCAGGTGCCATTGATATTATTGTCATTGACTCGGTAGCGGCTTTGGTTCCTAAAGCTGAAATTGAAGGTGAAATGGGAGATTCAAAAATGGGTCTTCAAGCACGTTTGATGTCGCAGGCATTACGTAAATTGACCGGTACTATTAACAAAACAGGATGTTGCTGTATTTTCATCAACCAGTTACGTGATAAAATTGGTGTCATGTTTGGAAGTCCAGAAACGACTACGGGTGGTAATGCGTTGAAATTTTATGCTTCAGTTCGTTTGGATATCCGGAGAGCGGGACAAATTAAAGAAAGTGCGGACTCAATTACTGGTAATCGTACACGCGTTAAAGTGGTTAAAAATAAGATGGCGCCTCCATTTAAAGTGGTTGAGTTTGACATCATGTATGGGGAAGGAATTTCAAAGGCTGGTGAAGTATTAGATCTTGGTGTTGATCTAGGTGTTGTAGACAAGTCAGGTTCTTGGTTCTCATATAACGGAAATCGCTTAGGTCAAGGTCGTGACGCCGTGAAAGATTTAATCAAGGATAACCCAGAATTAATGGAGGAACTTGAGCTAAAGATCAAGGAGAAAGTTAAAGGCGATGAGACGGCTTTGTTAGATAAAGAAGCTATTGCAGAATAATTGATCTACTAAATATGAATAAAAAAAGAGGCGAAAGCCTCTTTTTTAGTTTAATGCGAGATTAAATCGATTAAATAGTTTTTTGACCGTCTTTTCTACACTTTTATCTGATTCGATAGCTTCAGAAATAGATTGCACTGCATGAATGACCGTGCTATGATCTCTGCCACCAAAATGGTACCCAATTGACTTTAAAGGTAAATTTGTCAACTCTTTGAGCATGTACATGGCTACTTGTCTCGGAAATACATTTTCTTTCTTTCTGCATTTACCTTTTAAAGTCAACATGTCCACATCAAAGTGGGACGTAACGGCTTCTAAGATATTGTCGACGCTTAGCTCTTTTTCTTGGTCGTTAACAATCGATTTTAGCGTGGATTTAGCTAATTCTAAATCTATCTCTTTTCGTGTTAATGAAGCTTGAGCCATTAATGAAATTATAACGCCTTCAAGTTCACGTACATTGGTTTGAATGGAATGTGCCAGGTATTCCAAAACATCAAAATTGATTTGGATACCGTCATCTTGTAATTTCTTTTGAATAATGGCAATCCGTGTTTCAAAATCGGGTTGCTGTAAATCAGCAGTTAGACCCCATTTGAATCGGCTTAATAAGCGATCTTCCATCCCGGCTAAATCACGTGGGGCACGATCAGAAGAAAGAATGATCTGTTTACCTGATTGGTGTAAATGGTTGAAAATATTGAAGAATGTTTCTTGTGTTTTTTCTTTACCAGATAAAAACTGAACATCATCTATAATCAAGACATCAACCTGCAGGTAAAAGTTTGTAAAGGTTTCGATTGAGTTATTACGAATCGCATTCACAAATTGATTTGTGAACTTTTCTGTCGACACATACAAAACAAACTTTTCAGGAAATTCTTCCTTAATCTGATTTCCGATTGCTTGAATTAAGTGTGTTTTCCCTAAACCTACACCACCATAAATCATGAGTGGATTAAAGGATGTTAAGCCTGGTTTGTTGGCCACAGCCATTCCTGCCGCCCTTCCTAAGCGATTACAATCGCCTTCAATAAATTTGTCAAAGGTATATTTCGGAATTAAATAAGAGTCTAATTCTAGCGAATCTAAGTCTTTAAACTGAAATGGATTTCTTGCAGGAGCTTGTTGAACAGTTTGCTGCTGCAAATGACTACTGGAACTTGACGGTAGGGTAGGTAAATTAAATGTGATGGGAGGATTTTTACGATCTCCTTTATCTACAACAATGGAGTATTCCAGCATCCCTCTTTTGCCGATGGTATGATCGATTGCTTTACGCAAAACAGCCACATAGTTTTCTTCCAACCACTCATAAAAGAATTGCGAAGGTACTTGAATCGTTAAGGTATTATTTTGGAATTTCAGCGGAACGATTGGAGCGAACCAAGTTGAAAAACTTTGGCTAGAAACATCCTCGCGGATAATTTCTAAACATTTTAGCCATAAGTCTTTAACTTCAGATTGCATGTACTTGTTACGTGTTTTTAGAGACAATATTTTCTTTCCATTGCTTTGTCAGTTGCCTTCCAAAGCGATGCCTTATTTATAGTTTTAACCGTGTGGTTTTTTTACTACGAAAAACGTAATCGTTTTCTTTAGCGGGGAGACAAAAATAGTAAAATTCGGGGGTCTTCCAAATTACAAAAACTAAATAAATATTGTTTTTGCCTGAATAAAAATGGCTAAAAATTTGGAACTAAAAATTGTCCAATAATAGAAGCGCTCAGTGGCTTTTTCCCTTTAAAAAATTAAATAAAAAAAAATACATTTTTTTTGAATAAAAAACGTATTTGATTCGAGTTTTAGGCTGATTTTAAACGAAAATATTAATATAACCTATTGATTATTAGTTGTTTATGTTAAAATTTGCCTTAAACAACAATTTTTAAATTTTTTGAATGAATATTTATTTTAATGTATTCTTCGGTTGTTTGTAGGCTTTCTCCATCTAGGTGAAAAGCAGTCCCAATGGGCACCTTCATTTCAAATACATTATTGCTTGATATTTCTACCAATGGGTGTTTATGTATGTTTTTCAGAAATAGACTAATTCCAAGTTTACTTAATTGCCAATAATTTCCTTTTTTTATTTTAACTACTTCAAATTGAGCGTCTTGTACGTCAGAAAAAGGAGAAATATACGCGTCATTTCCATATTGATTTGCATTGGCAATAGTCAGCGAGAAAAGTTCTTTTGGCTTATCATCTCCTAGGGACAAATGAATCGATTGAAATGATCTTAAGGTTTGGAAAGTCGCGCGAACGTAATTAAGTAATCCTCGTCCATTTCCGGTTGCAAAGGTATGGGCAACTTCAGCATCGAAGCCAACTCCTGCAGTACAGAAGAATGCTTTATTATTCCACATTAAGGTATCAATGGATATTTCTGTACCGTTCAAGGCTCGATTAAGCGCTAGATTGAAATTAATAGGGAGTCCTAGATGCCTAGCGAGGCCATTGCCTGAACCAATGGGGATGATTCCCATGGCGATTTTTGTACCCAATATGCTTGAACCTATTTCATTGACAGTTCCATCTCCACCTACCGCAATAATGCGTGATACTTTATTTTCATCTATTAGTTTTTGGATGATTTCACGTGCGTGACCCGGGTACTCGGTCAGATAGACTTGACTTTGGCGAATCTTTTGTAATATTTCCAAAATCCCTGCTCGATATCTATTACTTTTGCTTCCAGAATTGGGATTGACTATAAAACAGATCATGTTTCTTGGTTTGAATGCAAAGTTACCCGCATTTTGTTAAATTTAATAGTTAGGCGATGATCCATTTAGGCGCAAGTTTTGAAATAGAGTTTTCTTTTACCCAAGAGCAGGTAAACGAGTTTTGTAAGATATCGGGTGATTTTAATCCATTACATTGGGATGAAGATTTTGCTGCAACAACGCCATTTAAGAAACCCATTATTCATGGGGCTTTAATTGCGAGTGTTTTTTCAAAAGTGATGGGAATGGATTTTCCAGGTACGGGAAGTGTTTATCTTAAACAAGTGTCGGAATTTAAACGCCCTTTGTTTGTTGGCCAAAACTATCGCGCCTTTTTTCAAGTGGCTTCAATAAATGAGTTAAAGCATACCGCAGAGATAACTACGCAAGTATTTGAATTAGAACGCGGAAAATTGATGGTCGATGGGATAGCGTCCGTCATGCACCCAACGTTATTTTAAGACATAAAAAAAGCTCGAAGATTTCGAGCTTTTTTTTTCAAGAACGTAAAAGTAAAAATTACTTAGTAGCGTTTTTCTTGTTTTGTACTTCAGTACGAATTTCTTGTGCTAAAGTTTTCAATTGTTGTAAACCACCACGTACGCGAGTACCTGCTGCTTGATTTCCTTTGTCATAGAATTTTTCGAAATCTGATTCTAATGATAATACTAGGTCTTTAACTTGTGCAAATCTGCTCATAATAAGTTGAATTTTGGTTGTAAAAAAAATAGATTGTCTTTATTCGCTGTTTGAAGCGTTTATAAGGCGAAATTTAGTGAAAAATGTATATCCTGCAAATTAATCTGCTTAAAAAAGCCAAAAAAAAGTTAAAAAAGTGAAAAAACTTTAAAAAATTTGCCAATTACTTGTTTAAATCACGATAATAACCTGCTTGAAGCCTTTTTTGGACTTCTGCAAAACATGTAGTTGTATAAGTAATATCAGCAAGCGTATGCGATGATGTAGGAATAATACGCAACATGATTTGACCCTTAGGTACAACTGGGTAAACGACAATCGAACAAAAGATTCCCATATTTTCCCGTAAGTCACGTACTAATGATGTTACTGCAGCAATATCATATTCTCCATGTAAAAATACGGGCGTTACAGGTGAAGTTGTTTCACCGATATCAAACCCTTTTTCTATTAGTCCTTTTTGAAGTGCTCTTACGTTAGCCCACAATTGCTCACGAAGTTCTGGATGCTTTTTAATTAGTTCCAAGCGCTTCATTCCACCAATAACATAAGGCATAGGAAGTGCCTTCGCATAGGTTTGAGAACGCATATTGTATTTGAGGTACATGATGATGTCTTTTGGCGCAGCCACAAATCCACCAATAGCAGCCATTGATTTAGCAAATGTGGAGAAATATAAATCAATACCTTCCGTACAATTTAAATGCTCACCCACACCACGGCCATTAGTCCCCATCGTACCAAATCCATGTGCATCATCTACTAATAATCGGAAATTATATGCTGATTTAAGTTCAACGATTTTATCAAGTGAACCTACCTTGCCAGACATACCAAATACTCCCTCAGTGATCACCAAAATACCCCCACCTGTCTCTTGAGTGCGTTTAGTAGCTCGATCTAAGTTTTTACGCAATGAATCCATATCATTGTGATTAAACTTGTAATAATCGCCCAATTTAGCTTTATGTAACCGAATACCATCGATAATACATGCATGTGACTCTGCATCATATACGATAATATCACGGTGGTCTACCATGCATTCAATGACAGACATAATTCCTTGATAACCATAGTTAAGCAAGAACGAATCTTCTTTACCTACAAATTCAGCTAGCTGACGCTCAAACTCTTCATGTGCATCTGTATTTCCCGACATCATTCGGGCACCCATGGGATAGGCTAAACCATATTTTGCTGCAGCATCTGCATCTGCTTTCCTAACCTCCGGATGATTGGCTAAACCTAAATAGTTATTTAACGACCAGTTTAGCATTTCTTTGCCCATAAAGGTCATTCGTGGACCTAATTCACCCGTTAATTTTGGGAAAGAAAAATAATGATGTGAATAATGAGCATGAGCGCCGATAGGCCCCATATTGTTGACTACTTTTTCGAAAATATCCACGTTAACTAATCGTTTTGTTTGAAGATTTGTGATATAGCCACAAAGGTAAATTATATTTTTCTTTTCTCGGCATTCATGAATTAACCAAATTTGTATTTTTCTATCTAATTTTAGGCCTTTCATTAGTTCATTCACTCCCCACTTTCTATGCAGCTTAAATTTGGTTTTCTTTTCTTATTCAGTTTTACTGTTTTTGCCCAACCTACGCAGAAGCCTTTAATCGAATCTTCAAAAGGTATGGTTGTCTCTACCCATCCAGCAGCCAGTGAAATTGGTCTACAAATTTTACAAAAGGGAGGTAATGCCATCGACGCTGCTGTTGCGGTAAATTTTGCGCTAGCTGTAGCTCATCCTGCTGCCGGAAACATAGGTGGGGGAGGATTTTTGGTATATCGAACAGCCAAGGGGAAAGCTTATACTTTAGACTACCGCGAAAAAGCACCCTTGAAAGCTAGTCGGGATATGTATTTAGATGCAGCTGGAAATGTTATTCCAGGAAAAAGTTTAATTGGTATCTTTTCAGCAGGTGTTCCGGGTACCGTGAATGGTATGGTTGAAATGCATCGTAAGTTTGGCCGATTATCCTGGTCCGAAGTAGTTCAGCCCGCAGTAGATTTAGCTGCGAATGGACTTGTTTTAACAGAAAAAGAGGCCCGCGGTTTAAACCGAAATCGCGCAGATTTTATAAAAGAAAATCCAGGTAAAACATATCTAGTTTCATTAGATGGTCAAGAATTTGCCCAAGGTCAAGTTTTAAAACAACCTGATTTAGCTCAAACATTAGCCCGAATTGCTCAATCAAAGAATAAAGGTTTTTATGCTGGGCCAACAGCTGATATGATCGTCGAAGAAATGCGTAAACAAAATGGGTTAATTACCCACAAAGATTTACGTAAATATCGTGCCGTATGGAGAAAGCCATTAGTATCAAGCTATAAACAATTCCGTATCATCGGTATGCCACCCCCATCAAGTGGAGGTATAGCTTTGGCGCAATTAATGAAAATGATGGAGCCTTTTCCATTATCCAAATGGGGTACGACCTCCGATTCAACGTTACAAGTTATGATTGAGGCTGAAAGACGCGTATATGCGGATCGAGCATCTTGGTTAGGTGATCCAGACTTTGTCAAAGTTCCTGTGGCTGAATTAATGGATTCAACTTACGTAACCAAGCGTTTGCAATCAATGGATTTTGCGAAGGCTACGCCAAGTGCAGAAATTAAAGCAGGGGAATTTGCTGGGTATGAAAGTCCAGAAACAACGCATTATTCCATCGTAGATGCAGACGGAAATGCTGTTTCCATCACCACCACACTTAATAATTCATACGGAAGTAAAGTGTTTGTTGGCGGAGCCGGTTTCTTATTAAATGATGAAATGGATGATTTTAGTTCTAAACCGGGTGTTCCCAATGTTTTTGGTCTAGTAGGTTCAAAAGCAAATGAAATCCAACCAGGTAAGCGGATGCTGTCAAGTATGACGCCGACTATCATTGAATCCAATGGCAAACTAAAGATGGTCGTAGGTACACCAGGTGGGTCAACCATCATAACAAGTGTATTCCAAGTAATATTGAACACACTTGAAATGGGCATGAATATGCAACAAGCAGTGGAATATCCCCGGTTTCACCACCAATGGCTCCCTGATGCGACGCGCTTCGAGGCAAATAGATTATCCAAAGACCAATTGAATCGCTTAGGTTCAAAAGGGTATGTATTCACCCCTTCAGGAGGGATTGGTCTTGTCGAAGGAATTTTAGTCCTACCTAATGGACGTTTACAAGGAGGAGCAGATTCACGCGGAGATGATACCGTCAAAGCTTATTGAAAAAGTTTGGCAACCATAAAGGCTGCCGCTGCCGCTGCCGCTCCAATCGACGTTACTTTTAATGAGCCAATAACCGGATTTTGTCCGGTTATTTTGCTTTTAAAGTATCCGAATACCAATAAAGCTAAAATGGTTACGGCTGCTGAATATTTTAATCCATCTACCGGATGCGTCACATAGAAGTAAGGAATTAAAGGGATAAATCCCCCAATGATATAAGATATACCAATTGTTAAGGCCGAATTACGTGCCCGATTAGGATGTGGTCGCTCTAAACCTAATTCAAAACGCATCATGAAATCGACCCACTTATCTTTGTCTTTCGAAATTGCTTCTACCACGATTTCTTGAGCTTCTGGACTTAAACCATAATCTTCAAATACCTCTCTGATTTCATCTTTTTCCCGTTCAGGTACACGCTCCACCTCCTCATATTCCCGCTTTAATTCAGCCTCATAATGTTCTTGCTCAGTTTGTCCTGCTAAAAAACCACCCAAACCCATCGCAATGGAGCCTGCAACAATTTCAGCTACACCAGCAGTGGTCACAATAGCTGCGGAGTCTACCGCACCTGATAATCCCGCCGCCAAGGCAAAAGGTACAGTCAATCCATCTGACATGCCTATAACAATATCAGTGATGAACTCTGAACTTTTTAAATGCTTTTCGTGTAAATGGTGGTCAGGTTCGTGCATACGTTTATTTGATGCCGTGCATCATTCGTTTAAGTGGCCCAGCAGCCAGGATGTATAATAAAATGGCAGCTGCACCCGCTAGCGATACGAACACCATAAAAAACTCATATAAATTGTGGATTTCAAATCCAAGGAAACTTGGAATCTGTGCCCCTGGTTCGATCGATGGCAATAGTGCGCCTAATGTTCCAGCTAAGGCATAACCAGCCGCATTTGCGATAAACCACACACCCATTAATAAGGATGAAAAGCGTTTTGGGGCCAACTTCGCCACCAATGAAAGCCCGATAGGAGATAGGCAAAGCTCGCCCATCGTATGGAATAAGTACATGCAGAACAACCATGCAACGCCTAATTTTTGAGTGCCTAAGTCTTTTACTTGGGTAGCAATGATGAAATACCCTGTTGCAAGTAATAATAGGCCTATCGATTGCTTGGCCGGAGAATTAGGTTCGATGCCGCGCTTTTGAAGCCACGTCCAAAACCAGCTAAACGGAAAGGCCAACAAAACGATAAAAATAGAATTTGCATTTTGAACCGAACTTGGGGGCAATTCAATGCCCAAGAAATGCAAATCGGTTTGTTGGTCCGCAATAAAAGTTAGCGATGATCCGGCTTGCTCGAAGGCCGACCAAAAAAACATGACGAAAAAAGCAATAATGTAAAGCACCCAAATCCGGTCGCGCTCCACTTTATTTAAGGTTTTATCTGTCATTATTAAAAATGCCAAACTCAGTCCTGATGCATAAATGATTGGATAAATCCAGTCTTTAATGGGGTTCGCCTCTGCCGTGGCAATGAATGAATGGAATACATACACCAGGACTAAAAATAAGAAAACAGCAATCCCGATAGATTGATT
>JAIXRT010000196.1 GCA_027485075.1 Cytophagaceae bacterium | reverse complement strand
GGATCAAATTTCGCGGCCACATAAAAATCTGCCTGTAATGCTGGGGACTCATTGGCGATCGGATACACTGTACAGTAAGGGGTGTTCACAGACGCAAGCGTTGACTCTGACGCAGCAGCAAAATCATAAACTTTAGTTTCAGCTTTTAGTTCAGCGGGACGAATCAGTTTTTGAAAGTCGGGGCTAAACTCCCCTAACTTCTTTTCGAAGGATGCGCCTTCTTTTACCCATAATGTCAAGATGGTAATTTCATCCGGCGTCAATTGCGCTTTCCCCAGCGGAGGCATGTGCTCCTTCGCGTTCATGGGCAATTTGATTCGCTGGACCAGATGGCTATTCAACGCATCACCTGCTTTCCAGATTGGACCATGTTTTCCGCCCTTCATCAGGTTCGCAATGCTGTTCATTTTGAGCGCACCTTTTGTTTTTTGATCATTGTGACACGACTCGCATTTGGCTTTTAAAATCGGCTGGACGATGTCTTCAAACACCACACTTTCGGTTGTAATTTCTGTGGCCTGTGTACCGAAGCGTAAGTAGTCTTCGCCATGCGTGATACTCGCTCCCGTATGGCCAGCAAAGATTAAGGCAATGAATCCGAGTGCGGCTCCGACGACAAGATTTTTGCGTACTAATACCCAAACAAAATACACAAATGACACGGCGACTCCCGACCACTGATGCCAGTCTAACGCGCTCGTTTCATAGCCTCCATCTTTGGCTAAAAACAAGCCAAAAATGGCCGTTAAGGTTGAAAAGATAGCGGTGATTAGGAGTAAGAACTCCGCTAAAACTTCGAAGGAAGCGAGGTGTTTTTTTATGCCAAAAAGCCCGAGTAACAGTACCCCAAAACCGATAGGCAAATGTAAAATTAAGGGATGTAAATGCCCGATTCCCGCGAGAGGCAAATCGAAGCTTGACTGGAAAATCAAGAGGAAAACGAGGAAGCCTTGAAGACTCCATAAAATCAAATTCCCTATCTTTTCGACCTTCCCCATTACGCGATTAATCCTGGTAAAACATTGCCTGCAATATCCGTTAAGCGGTAACGTCTACCTAAATGTTTGTAGGTCAATTGCTCGTGATTAATGCCCATTAAATGCTGCACCGTCGCATGAAAATCATGAATGTGTACCGGATCTTTCACCACGTTATAGCCCAATTCATCTGTCTCGCCATAAACCGTTCCCGCCTTCACGCCACCGCCAGCCATGAAAATACTGTAAGCGCGCGGGTGGTGATCCCTGCCATAATTGTCAACGGTATATTTTCCTTGGCAATAATTCGTCCGGCCAAATTCTCCGCCCCAAATCACAAGTGTTTCGTCCAACAATCCCCGCTGTTTCAAGTCGGTGATTAAAGCTGCCGATGACCTATCCACATCTTCGGCTTGCATCGCCATTTCTTTCGGCAAGTTGCCATGCGAATCCCAACCTTGGTGATAAATCTGCACGAAACGAACGCCTGATTCGGAGAGTTTCCGCGCCAATAATACGTTGGCCGCATAGGTTCCCGGAACCAAACATTCCGGTCCATACATTTTGATAATATGATCTGGCTCTTTGGATAAATCCGTTAATTCTGGGACCGCCGTTTGCATGCGGTACGCCATTTCATATTGTTGTACTTTGGCCTCTACTTCCGGGTCTTTGTTTTCCGCAAAGCCTTCATGATTTAACTCGGCGAGTTGGTCCAGCATTTTGCGCCGACCGGCCTTATCGATTCCATCCGAATCATTCAAGTATAAAATCGGATCTTCCGAGCTACTGAACACCACACCTTGATGTGTCGAATCTAAAAATCCATTTGTCCAAAGCTTTGAATAAACCCCCTGTCCATTTCCGCGTCCTCGCGAAAGCAACACGCAAAATGCAGGCAAGTTTTTGTTCTCACTTCCTAAACCATACGACATCCAGGCACCCATGCTTGGGCGATTACCTACCTGGGCTCCTGTCTGTAAAAAGGTCAAAGCCGGATCGTGATTAATCGCATCCGTACTCATGGTTCGAATCACACAAATATCATCTGCAATCGAGCCGATGTGTGGGAATATTTCGCTGATGTAAGTCCCTGATTTCCCGTGTTGTTTGAAATTATAATACGACCCTACCAGCGGGAATTTATCTTGGGATGCCGTCATCCCCGTGAGCCGTTGGGTCCCGCGAATCGAATCCGGTAAATCCTGCCCTGCCATTTTATTCAGCATAGGCTTATAATCAAAACTCTCGTATTGCGAAGGCGCTCCGTTTTGGCAGAGGTAAATAACTCGCTTCGCTTTGGGCGCAAAGTGTGCGACGCCTAAGGGTAACGATTGAGCGGAGGCATCACCTTTGAATAAATCGGGTACGAGTAATGAGCCTAAGGCTAATCCACCTATGCCCGCAGCCGCCTGACCAAAGAAATGTCGGCGCGTTATATTCAGTCGATTTTTAAAGAATTCGTTTTCCATATTAAACGCGCATGATGGCCTCCTCCATGTTATAGATTAATTGGATCGTCAGCATCATCGCCGCCGTAGATCCCGTAACCGCTGCTTTGTCTTGTTTGTATTCCCCAATCTTCATCAGCTTCTGAACTTTCTTAGGGTTTTGTGTACAAGAAGTCTGCTCTTCTGCGTAATATTTTTTCAGCATGGCGAGTTCTTTTTTGTTCGGGGCCCGACAAACAATGCGTCTAAACGCCCGCGTTAATTTCTCATCAATGCTTCCTTTTTCGCGTGAAAATTGGCTTGCCAAAACACGCGAACTTTCCAATACGTGCGGGTCATTCATCATCACCAAAGCCTGCAAAGGCGTGTTCGTCCGACCGCGTTGCACCTCGCATTGATCCCGATTACTTGCATCGAAAATCAACATGGTGGGCGGAGGAACCGTACGTTTAATGAACACATACATCCCGCGGCGATATAAATCTTGATTATGATCTTGTATGTAATTCATTAATGAACCCCGACCCGAAGTGGCCACTTCCCACAGGCCTTTAGGCTGGTAGGTCTTCACACTTGGTCCGCCAATTTCCCTATTTAAAATGCCAGCAGATGCCAACACCTGATCGCGAATTTGTTCCGCCGGAATGCGAATCCGCGACATGCGCGATATGTAAATATTTTCCGGGTCAACTTGTTGGGCTGCTGATGTCACCGTGGAGGCTTGTTGGTACGTGGCCGACATCACCATTTGTTTCACCAAGCGCTTAATGTTCCAACCGTGACTTTGGAAGTCGACGGCCAACCAGTCTAATAGTTCTGGGTGGGTAGGCAGTTCGCCTTGCATACCAAAATCACCGACTGTCTTCACAATACCCCGACCGAAAATCTGGGCCCACATTCGATTCACAAATACGCGGGATGTCAGTGGATTTTGAGGATCAATGAGCCATCTGGCCAAACCAAGCCTATTCTGCCCATATTTCGAGGAAGAGTAGGGTAAAATACTTTTAGGAATTCCGACGCCCACTTCGGGTCCCGGCATGTCGTAATTGCCGCGCGACAACACATAGGTTGGCCGGCGCTTACTCGAATCTGCCATGACCATCACGTCCACGGAAGCGGTATCTTTTTTGTGAATAAATTTCAAGATGGATTGCACATCCTTGGTAGAAATGGTCATGTTGGGCGGATCCGCGAAGGATGCATCGATGGTTCCAAACAAACCTTTTTCAGGCACCTGGTTGAAGAAAGCGTAAGTGCTGTAATAATCCTTTTGTGAAATAGGATCGT
>JAIXRT010000166.1 GCA_027485075.1 Cytophagaceae bacterium | reverse complement strand
GCAAATGCAAATCCACGATTCAATAAGGATAAGCGACTAGAAGAAAAATAAGGATCCATACTGTAACCGTATGAACCATAGGCATACAGTAGGAGCGGACCTTTTTGGTAGCCTTTTTTATAAACCAACGAAATAGGTACCTGTACGCCATCGCGCGCGGTAGCCCAGAGGCGCTCCGACTGGTATTCGCTTTTATCAAACCCACCGAGAACCCGATCTTCTTTTAATAAGGTGGATGTTTTTGTTGCGACATCATATTCCAAAACCGAGTTTGGACAGGTCAGCGAGGTATAGTTATAGCGAAGGGTGTGACTTGAATAGTGTGCATTTATGCCAATGTTGACTTGAAAAACGTCTTCATCCATCCGAATGAATTCGTTAGTATCCCCTTGAATCAATTGAATTTGGGACAGTCCATTCGTTTTTACTTCCAAAGCAATCCATGCTGTAGTTGCATCAAAATCCTCTAGAAAAACATCGGGGCGATGGGCAACTACTGTTTGCCAATTTGACTTGTCCGTTTTGCCGTGTACTCCACAGGCCATCAACTGAAAATTCGTTGCATCCTGGAAATTGGTACGAATCAAAAATCGATCATTTTGGTGTTCAATGAAATACTCTAATCCACGTTCGCCTGGCTGAAATACTTCGAAAGACCCCGTCGGGTTGTCCGTCTTTAAAATCCGATATTCCGAATAAACACCTTGCTGGCTAGATATACTAAATATATATTCCTTCGATTTGCTCCTACTTAACCCCATGTAGCATTCCTCGTTTTTCTCCTCATAAACGAGCACGTCTAGCGAAGAATCTGTGCCTAATTCATGGCGGAGTACCTTGGAGGCCAATAAGGTTTGTGGGTCACGGAGTAGGTAGAAGAAGTATTTCGAATCTGCCGACCACGCATAGGATCCACCTTCGGTATTTTCAATCTTGTCGGCGAGTAATTCCCCCGTCAACATGTTTTTAAAGTAGACCGTATAATTCCGCCGACTCACCGTATCGGTCGCGTAAGCAAGAATTTGTTCATTATCGGATAATGCCAAACCACCTACGGCGAAATAGGCTTCGTCTTTGCCTAGTTGGTTTCCGTGCAAAAGTATTTCTTCTGGTGCATCGAGATTCCCTTTTTTTCGACAGTAGAGTGGATATTCTCCACCGGTTTCATAGCGGTGATAGAACCAATCTTTGCCATTGTAATAAGGAACGGATTGCTCTTCGGCAACCATCCGTCCCTTCATTTCCTCAAATAATTCGTTTTGAAGCGCTTCGGTAGGCTTGAGTACGTTTTCGGTATACGTATTTTCTTCCGTCAAGTAGTCGATGACTGCTTGATCTTCGGGATTATTTAGCCAAAAATAGGGGTCTTGTCGGCAGTCACCATGTATCGTTAATGCCTTCGGAATTTCAGTTGCTTGCGGCGGATTGGGAATATTTTTTAACATGGGCACAAGATAAAAATAAAATAATGGAGGGAAAAGGAACGTTTATCCTTAAAAAAGCATTTTGATGGAAAAATTCGTAAGGGAAATGTATTTATGCATACCTTTGCGAGGACAAAAAAACCTTAAATTTTAAAACAATGAACAAGAAAATTTGGATTGGTTTAGGCGTAGTTGCTTTGGTGATTTTTTGGGGGATTGGATCGAGAAATAGCATGGCCACAAGTGATCAGGAAGTAAAGGCTTCTTGGGCTAACGTACAAAGTGCTTATCAAAGACGTTCGGATTTAATCCCGAATTTGGTTAAGACGGTACAAGGAGTAGCTAATTTTGAAAAGTCGACATTGACAGCAGTTATTCAGGCGCGTGCTTCAGCGACGCAAATGAAATTAGATGCGAAGGACTTGAGTCCGGAGAATATGCAAAAATATCAAGCAGCTCAATCTTCTTTAGGAGGTGCTTTATCTCGTTTAATGGTTGTGGCTGAGAATTATCCACAATTGCGTGCGACAGAGAATTTCTCTGAATTGCAAGCGCAGTTAGAGGGTACTGAAAACCGCATCAAAGAAGAGCGTGATCGTTTTAATGGGGCTGTGAAAAACTACAACTCCTTAATCGTTACCTTCCCAAACAGTCTAATTGCTTCGTTCTCGGGTTTTGCTGAGAAGGGATTCTTCCAAGCGGAGGCTGGTTCAGAAAAAGCGCCGGAAGTCAATTTTGACGAGAAGAAATAAGATGCAATTAAGCGCAGCGCACGAAGCGGAAATTATTCAAGCGATTCAGGAGGCCGAAAAAAAGACTTCTGGAGAGATTCGTGTGCATGTGGAAAGTCATTGTGAAGGGCACCCGATCGAACGATCGAAGGTGCTCTTTTTTCAATTAGGCATGCACCAGACTGATTTGCAAAATGGAGTTTTGGTGTATTTGGCTGTCAAAGATCGGAAGTTCTCGATCATTGGCGATAAGGGAATCGATGCCAATGTGCCCACTGAATTTTGGGAAACCATTCGGGATGAGATGCGCCCATTATTAGCCAAAAACGAATATGGTTCAGGTCTTGCTCTAGGCGTTCGCCGCATTGGAGAGGCCTTAGCTGTTTATTTTCCGTATCAACGGGAAGATGTAAATGAATTGTCGGATGAGCTTTCGTATGGGGAATAGCGTTAGGTTAATTATTGGATTTTTATTGGTCTCGCTTAGCTTTTTCGGACAGGAAATTCCTTCGAAACCTTCGGGTTATGTGTTGGATCAAGCGGGTTTACTGCAAGCAAATGAAGTCCAACAATTAGAGCAAAAGCTGCGGGGATATGCGGATTCTACTTCTACCCAATTTGCAGTTGTGCTTGTTCCTACCACAGGAGGTTCCGATCCTTATGATTATGCGATGGCCATCGGTAAAACGTGGGGAGTAGGTCAAAAAGACAAGAATAATGGTGTCGTGATTTTGGTCTCCATGGACAATCGAAAGATTCGGATTGTGACGGGGCGGGGCATCGAGGATGTATTGCCAGACGCTACTTGCAAGCGGATTATCAACAGAATTCTTAAGCCTAATTTTAAGCGCGGTGATTATTATGGTGGTTTAGATATGGCTACCACAGAAATGATGCAACGCGCTTCTGGTCAATTTCAATCGGATGGGTCGGCTGATCCTGAGGGAATACCAGTTGTGTTTATCATTGTACTGATATTCATTATTATCTCGATCATCAAAGCCTACAAGAATCGCGGAGGTGGATCTGGTCCTGGATCACGCGGGGGCGGTATGTTTTTCCCTCCTGTGTTTTTTGGCGGTGGTGGATTTGATCGGGGTGGCTCATCAGGTGGAGGCGGATTTGATTTCGGCGGATTTGGAGGCGGAGATTTCGGTGGTGGTGGAGCCGGTGGGGATTTTTAAATAATGCGTATCTTTACGCAAAATTAGATTCATTTGAAAGATATTATCCAGGCTAATCTTCAGGAAGCCCAACACGTCTTAGATCAATTTTTTAGCAATCCGGCTAAAATTCAATCCATCGAAAAAGCAGCACAATGTTTAGTTGGCGCACTCCAACAAGGCAAAAAAATAATTGCCTGTGGGAATGGAGGAAGCCATTGCGATGCGATGCATTTTGCAGAGGAGTTGTCGGGCCGTTACCGGGAAAACCGACCAGCTTTGGCTGCTTTGGCCATTTCGGATCCCTCGCATATATCGTGTGTGAGTAATGATTTTGGCTATAATTATGTGTTCTCTCGGTTTATTGAAGGATTGGGAAATGCGGGTGATGTGTTGTTTGGATTGTCAACAAGCGGTAACTCTGCCAATATCATAGAAGCCGTAAAAGCCGCACAAGCCAAAGGCATGGAGGTCGTTTTATTAACTGGAAAAGATGGTGGGCAATTGGCCTCCTTCGAAAATGTTTACGAAGTGCGTGTGGACCATTTTGGTTACGCAGATCGCATTCAAGAAATTCATATTAAGGTGATTCATATTCTGATTCAATTGATTGAGAAGGAAATGGGATATTAGTCTTTAGACGTTGGACGCTAGACGCTAGACGTCAGACGTTAGAAGTATTAAATTTTATATAATTGATTTTATATGTTTTACTTGGTCTAATGTCCATCGTCTAACGTCTAAAGTCTAAAGTCTAATTTATTTCATGTGATTTTATATGTTTCACCTGGTCTAATGTCCAGCGTCTAACGTTTAAAGTCTAATTTATTTCATGTGATTTTATATGTTTTACTTGGTCTAATGTCCAGCGTCTAACGTTTAAAGTCTAATTTATTTCATGTGATTTTATATGTTTTACTTGGTCTAATGTCCAT
>JAIXRT010000058.1 GCA_027485075.1 Cytophagaceae bacterium | reverse complement strand
GGCCATTTAGACTCTTGGGATCTTGCCACGGGAGCCATTGACAATGGAATTGGTTCATTTTCTGTTATAGACATCGCCCGTACATTCAAAGCGCTAGGTTTAACAAGCAAGCGCACCATTGAATTTGTGGCATTTATGGGCGAAGAAGAGGGCTTACTAGGCTCTAAAGCATACATTGAACGCGCAAAACGCACCGGTGAAATTGACGAAATTGTCTACATGATCAATTTAGACATGGTGAATAACGTCTATGGATTTAATGCAGGTGGCCGCGATGAAATGCTTCCTATCCTGAAGGAAATCGGGGATAAAATTAAATCCATTGATGCGAAATTTGGCAATGAAATTCACAATTCAGCTGGACTTCATTCGGACCATCAAGTATTCCTTATGGAAGGAATTCCTGCCGCTGACCCCTTGGGGAAATTAACGAGATCCGTGTTAGATTGTTACCATGCCAATTGCGATTCATTTGATTTAGTTAATAAATCAGAAATGGAAAACAATGTAAAGTATACAGCCATGTTACTATATGCATTAGGTAATGCGCCTACCATCCCAGCCAAAAAGCTAGATTTCTATTCCACACGCGACTTTTTTATTAAGCAAAACTTGCGCCGAGAGTTGGAATTAGGCAACGAATGGCGTTGGGGGAATAATTAAAAAAACGTATTTTTACACATTAATGACCTTTTGTTGCCTACATGAATACTTCGAACCCATCTTTTTTTGATCACGACATGGAAATGATTCCGGAAAATTCTTTTAAATCTATCATCAAAGTTATCGGTATCGGTGGTGGCGGCTCCAATGCCGTTAAGCACATGAAGGAGATGGATATCAAAGGTGCAGACTTAGTTATTTGCAACACAGATTCGCAAGCATTGGCGTCAAACCCGGTGCAAACTAAAATTAAGTTGGGCCAACAAGGTTTAGGTGCAGGTACCGATCCGGAGGTAGGCCGACAAGCCGCTTTGGAGTCGCGCGAAAAAATCCAACAAGTCTTATCGAATGATACGCAAATGGTGTTTATCACCGCGGGTATGGGTGGAGGAACAGGAACAGGAGCCGCACCGGTCATTGCAGAAATCGCACGTGAGCGTAATTTATTAACTGTTGCGGTAGTTACTGCTCCCTACAAGTGGGAAGGAAGAGATAAAATCCACTTCGCCATGGCAGGCGTGGACAAATTGAAAAGCTTTTGCGATACGGTCATCGTGGTGATGAACGATAAGTTAGCTGAACACTATGAAAATTTACCTATGTCAGATGCTTTCTCGAAAGCAGACGATGTATTAGCAAAAGCCGTTAAATCGGTCGTTGACGTAATCTCAAAACCAGGCGATATCAATACCGACTTTATGGATGTAAAGAAAGTATTAACAAACGCCGGAAAAGCCATGATGAGTTCGTCGTATGGTGAAGGCGAGAATCGTGCTGCTGATGCGATAGAAGAAGCATTGAAATCTCCTTTATTAAATTCGCAAGAAATTAAGGGCGCGAAGCGCATCTTGGTAACGGTATCTACCTGCAGTAAGCGTCCATTATTGATGAAGGAACAAAACACCATTATCAATTACTTGAATGATCGCATCTATGCCCAAGCGGATATGGTGAAGTTTGGTTATTCGACTGACAATGATTTAAATGAAAGCTTATATCTAACGGTCATTGCCGCAGGTTTTGAGCATGAAGAAGATGGTTTCAATGACTATTTCAAAGGAAATAAATCCAAGCCTTACACGCAAGGAGAATTTGAAACACAAGAATTAATTCCAGGGAACCCGATCACGCTTGAATCTGAAAATCTATCGGAGGAAGAACGCTTTGTTCAAATGGTCTCGCAATATGTACAAGGGGGAATTTCAGAAATGGAATTTAATGTCCCTACCTTTAAGCGTAATCATTCTGAATTAATTTCATTAGAAACAATCCGCCAAGAGGATTGGGTCGTGACTGATCTATTCGAAAACTAATTCGAACGTATTTGATGAATAGCCTGGCGAATGATTTCTTCACTTGCCAGGGCTACCTCAAATTCTGAAATCGCTGCAACACCACCCATTGAGATTCCCGGTCTGCGGTATTCCATCATTGAATTTCGAACCGTTCGTGCGCTCAAATGTATCGCATCAACCCCTATTTGCTTGAAAAAGGTGCAGTTTTGAGGGTTGACCCCACTTCCAGCCATGATTTGAATGTGGCCATCGGCATGTTCAACCATCTCCGCCAAGGCTTCGATTCCATCCATAGCTTTGTCTTTTTGGCCTGAACTTAAAATCCGAATAAAGCCTAAATCAATAAGCCCCTCCATGACCGCTAACGGATCTCGAGACACATCTATGGCCCGATGGCAGGTAAGCGCGACGCCATTAGCCACACGTTTGATATCTGTCAAAAAGTCAATATCGAGATCCCCGTTTGGTAACAGAGCTCCCACCACTAAACCGTGTACGCCCGCAGCCACTAAATCAGACGCCTCCGCTAACATCGTTTGCTTCTCCGTTGCATCATAACAGAAATCACCACCTCGAGGTCGCAACATCGCATGCACTTGAATGGTGGTATCCGCTAATACCTGCTTAACCAAACCAGTGGATGGTGTCGTCCCGCCGTCATGTGGGCCGGCACATAGTTCGACGCGATCGGCTCCTGCACGATCAGCTGCCAAGCAAGAGAAGAGGGAATAGGCACAAACTTCAACGGCGATTTCTTGATTATTTTTCATAAAAAGAGGCGAATAAACGCCGAAAATGAGACTTTTTGATATTTATTCAAAATTTAAAAAATAAATCTTTTATAAATATATTTTTATTTTACTTTTGCACACAGATCAATTTGAAATACTAAAATTACAAATCATATGTATTGGACACTAGAACTTGCCTCCTATTTAGAAGATGCGCCTTGGCCAGCCTCTAAAGATGAATTAATTGACTTCGCCATCCGCACCGGATCACCTTTGGAAGTAGTTGAAAACTTACAAGAATTAGAAGACGATGGACAACCCTTCGAAAGCATTGAAGAAATTTGGCCAGACTATCCAACGAAGGATGACTTCTTTTTCAACGAAGACGAATATTAATTAAGAGGCGAAAGCCTCTTTTTTGTTGGCCTTAATCTCCTCCGCCAAACGTTCATTGCGTAAACCGATTCCCCAGCGACGCATAAGTACATCGTCCCAGCAAGTCGCCATTTCATGAGCTTTTAGGTAATCCAATTCCCCAGCCACATAAGGCAATTCTGGATGAATCCGTGTTAAATCACGTGTCAATAAGGCAAATGCCTGTGAACCATATGTAGCCCATAAATGCGTTTGCACATCGGCCGGCAAATGAGCTGCCTCCGCTAAAAATCGAGGCTTTTCATTTTCGAATCCCCCGACAAGTATGTGATCCTGTGTGCGACAAGGACTGGCTGCCTTATGCAAAACCTCTCGTTCGAGCTCATCTAGTGTGTCGGCGGCCATGACCCGGTAGGTTGTCCATTTACCGCCCATGATACTCACCAACTTACTTCGACCATCGATTTCAACCTCGTGATCGCGTACTAAAGATTTGGTGTCGGTCGATAAAGCACTGTCTAATGCAGCTTGTAGTAAGGGTCTTAGGCCAACAAATGTGGCATGTACATCTTTTTTAGTTGCTTTTTTCGTCGCATACCGATTAAAATAGTCTAGCAAATAATCTATCTCTACCGGAAGAATTTCAGGTGATTCGGAAAGCGAATCGGGGTCATCGGTGGTACCTACCAATACATATTCGCGCCATGGAAT
>JAIXRT010000080.1 GCA_027485075.1 Cytophagaceae bacterium | reverse complement strand
TCAGTATCTTCTGTACTAGAAGGCACTGAACCAGAAGGCTCGGAACCAGAAGGTTCCGAAGGTTCCGATTCGGAAGGTTCTCTTTGTCTAATCGCCCTTTTTTTTGGTGTTCTTCGTTTGATTTTCGTGCGCTTCATGTTTTTTGGCGATTGCGGAGGGGCTTCTTCCGACGAGGTAGGCGCTTCTTTCGCCGTAAAATATGATTCTTCCGACGAGGCAGGCGCTTCTACAGGAACACCCTCAATATAACGTACATTTCTACCAGGTTGTATTCGTGAAACATATCTTATAATTACCGGCGGGACATCCAAAATAGGACGTATATTATCCTCCGCTTCAAGACGTTCTAATAAATCCGGTGGAAGAACACCTTTTATCTGTCCTGTCAATTCAACCGGTAGTCCTCTCAATTCTTGAAGAGCTAGATTTAATGTTCCCTCATTGTATCCAAAACCTCCACTATCATTTGTATAAAATACACGAGTGGATGTATTTGCTGAAACACATTCATTATACAAATCAGGATATGTCCTTTCTATAAAACGAGCTATATCTTCTAATACTCGTAGTTGTCTATTAATGGAATCCCTGTCTGACATATATATATCAAGCATATAATTTCTTTACGCCTTTTTACATTTCAAATGCCGACCGCAAGGGTCGGCATCTTTTAATGTAATTAGGCAACTGTTACTTTTCGCCTTTATTACGAAGTGTGTAAAAAAATGATTTTTATTTTATATGGACTAACTAAGACACCGCTTATTTCTTGACCATCTTCTTCGGCTTCGTAATCTCCCTAT
Organism: Cytophagaceae bacterium; assembly: GCA_027485075.1. Lineage (GTDB taxonomy): Bacteria > Bacteroidota > Bacteroidia > Cytophagales > Spirosomataceae > Aquirufa. The sequence continues at coordinate 7,623 of JAIXRT010000080.1, read as the reverse complement.
CCAACTGCTCCAACTCTCTCAGCCATATCTGCTCCACGGTCGTCCCTAGCAATGCTTCCAATTCGCGCTCGGTATCCGCCTTCTCCTGAACAATCTTCGCAACATGTTCCTCTGTGACAGAGTCCATCGGCATCTTTATCAAATACTTGTAATCGTCTTCTATCTTGTCATAGCGAAACCCCTCGAGCATTTCGACCACCTGCTGATTCGTTTTCTTACGCAAGTCGACAACCCCCGACAAGACCTCCAAGATATATCTGGCCCTATTGGACAAACGGACGAGTAAAGCACGCATCGCAGCAACCAAAGCAGCCTTTCGTTTATGATAGACGTCTAATCTTGTCACAAAGAAGGCATCGATAATCTCTTCTATCGAACCGTATTTGTGGAGCTTTCTCTCTGCGTCGAACAAGTGCATGTTCGTAGTCGAAACCGTCGTCGTCATCTTCAACATCTTCTCTAAAGCCTCTGTCGACATCGTAGCGAGCTTGCCTTTGGGGAACTGGACCGTTATATCCACCACCACTTCTGTAGACAGGTTGACGACGTCCTTCAGGACAGGCGCCACCTTCTTACCCTCCTTATCGACACCCCCCTCCAACAACTCATCTAAATAGACCAGATAAGGCATCGTCCACACACCCACCGGCAACTCGACTATCCGGACCTTGTCATCGCCCACTCGTTCGTATTTCCCGCGAATCAAATACTTATCATCAGCAACCTTTATGACCTCGCCTTTGAACCCTTCGTAATAAGGAACGAACTCTGTTTGAGTAGCCTCCCCGCGCAACTTCGCCTGTAGATGTTTTGATAGAACCGCCGGTGAATAAGACGGAATGTCTGTGGAGAATCCCGTCCCAATACCCGAGACACCATTCACCAGACAAAACGGCAAGATAGGCACATAGTATTCCGGCTCCACTTGGACACCATCATCATCCAGATAGGTCAGCACTGCGTCATCCGCCTCTGGAAACACGAGTCTGGCTAAAGGGTTCAGCTGTGTAAAGATATATCTTTCTGACGCCGCGTCATCGCCTCCTTGAAGCCTGGTCCCAAACTGGCCATTCGGTTCCAACAGATTCAAGTTATTCGAACCGAGGAATGTCTGCGCCATCTTGACAATCGCCCCATTCAAAGACGCCTCGCCATGATGATACGCCGAATGCTCCGACACATACCCTGAGAATTGCGCTACCTTGACCTCCTTCGTCATATTGCGCTTGAACGCCGAATATAATACCTTCCTTTGTGACGTCTTCAGGCCATCCACCATGTTCGGAATCGAACGAGCGCAATCGTAGGTGCTGAAATGAATCATCTCTCTGTCGAAAAACTCTTCGTAAGACACCTCCGGCTTGCTCGTATCCAAATACGCATGCTTGTCGTAGTTCTCCAGCCAGGCCTTACGGTCATCTGGCCTCTTCTTGTTGAAGACCTTGTCCACCGAGTCGTCGCTCACCTTTCCAGTATGTGTGAAACCGACGATTTTCTTGTGGGCGAAATACTCCTTGAACTCGACCGCTGTAGAGGTTCCTAATCCCTTGAAGTATTTCAAAGTCCAACCTTTAGGACCCTCTTCGCCGAACCCGCGTTTCCATGAGTCGTATTCGCCGTCGTTATAGAAGAGCTGAGTTTGTGTCCCCTTCTTGGCTCTCAAAATCGGCGTGTTCATAAAGCAAATGAAACCGGGGATTTTAGTCAGAGACTCCCACTCCGCGTGAAACAGATTGATACACAAGCCCTTGATATGCGAGCCGTCTAAATCCTGGTCGGTCATCACCATGATACGCCCGTATCTTAGGTTAGCATTCACATCCGCCATCGACGTGTATTTCTTCCCCGATTCCAGACCGAGGATTTTTTTTATCGCAGCGATTTCTTTGTTCTCGTTAATCTTCGCCGTCTTCTCGCCGCGAACATTCAATACTTTCCCTTTGAGAGGATAAATCCCGATAGTGTTTCTGTCCGCGGAAGACAACCCAGAAACGATACCAGACATGGCACTGAGCCCCTCGCACAAAATCAGAATACAGTCTTTGGACTTCTCTGTTCCACTGAAGTTGGCGTCGATTAAGTTGGGAATACCGCGAACCGTCTTGGTCTTCGCACCGTCCGTTTTCTTCGCGGCTTTCGATTCCTTCGCCTCTGTCAATGAGCAAGCCAGGTCCATGACACCCATCTTCGCCACCTTCTCGATGAACCCGTCACTGATAGAGCAAGTCGAACCGAACTTAGCCGAAGGCGTGTTCATGAAATCCTTTGTCTGACTATCAAACGCAGGATTCTCAATGTCGCATCGAAGAAACAGGATGAGCTGCTCTTTGATGGCCGAAGCATTCACTTTCACCTTCTTCTTTTTCTCGATATAGTCGACGAGCTTTCGCGTAATCTGGCCCATGATATAATCGACATGCTTGCCGCCCTTATGCGTACAGATGCCGTTTACAAAAGAGACTTGGACAAACTCGTGTGTCGCCGAGAGCCCCACAGCGTATTCCCACCGAGCGCCTTCGCTGTCACTGACAGCAGGCCCACATTCGTAAACACGCTTCGTCTCAGGCTTGTCGGCATCCTTCACACCCAAATAGAGGTCGATATACTGCTGGAAGTTCTTGACGGGAACTGGCGCAGCATTATACAAGACCTTAACCTTTTTGACAGACTGGTCAGTAACCGCGCCGATATCGAACACGCGCTTCTTGAGGAGAGCCAGCATATCAGGGCTTAGACCGCCAGGCATCTGTAGTCGCGCATAATCCGGCTTGAACGATACTTTGGTATAAGGTTTCGCGCTCTTACACTTCGTAATGACAGGCGGACAGATGACATCCAGATTCGATTTGAACTCCTGATAGTATTTGAGACCCCTCACATGGTCAACGGTTTCAATCGAGCCCTCTGTCGACCATATCAAGACCAACTTGAAACCGAACCCGTTCTTACCACCGACGGTTCGCTTCTCGTCTTTGTCGTAATTGGTCGAAGTGCGCAAATGGCCGAAAATCATCTCCGGAATCCATAAACCATTCTCAGGATGTTTCGCAACATCAATACCGTTACCGTCGTTCTCGATTGTTATCAAACCATCAGCGGAGACCGTCGTCTCAATAGCCGACACGACCTTTTTGTTCTCTGCTTTGGACTGAATCATACGGACGACGTGATCGCGAGCATTGACAATGCCTTCATCGAAGAGTTTGTATAGACCAGGCACATATTCAATATCCTTTAGGACAATACGCTGAGTTTCTTCATCAAAAACCCACATATCAGCATCCACTTTCTCCACAGAGCCGATATAGGTATCGGGATTATCGAGAATATGCTGCTTGTCGGTTTTCTGTTGGTAAGTTTTGGCTAGAGACATGATATATATATGGTTCGTAATGTTCATATATTTTATTTCAATTTTATGATGTCTATTTATTCGTATACATTTTTGTTATAATAATTATTAATATTATAATGGGTAAGAATGTATTATTAATCGATTCTAGAGTTAGAGATTCGTTTATTTTTGTAGAATCGTGTAATGCGAATACAATCCCATTTATTTATTCTGAAACGAATACTAGGGAAGATGTATTACAATTTTTACAACAGAATGAACAAATTGAACGTTTAGGAATTGTGTTTGAAACAGCTTCACCGTATATTTTTTTGAATAATGAGCCTTTATTTGACGCTACAAATAGGCAATTTTTAATAGATATCATTCTTCAATATCGGATAGCAAATGTAGATTTTTTAGGTTGCGAAACATTGCTGGATAATGAATGGAGAGATTTTTATGACATTTTGAAAGAACAGTCAGGAGTCATAGTAGGCTCTTCGAATGATAAAACCGGAAATATTCAATATGGTGGAGATTGGGTAATGGAATCTACATCAACAGATATAGAAGCCATTTATTTTAATGAAACCATACAGTATTATCAATACTTATTGGATCCAGGAGGAAGTCATACAGTTTTTATTAAAGATGGAATCATATATGGTTGTGGATTGAACTATGATGGTCAATTAGGCGATGGAACAACAACATCACCACGTCTTACATATGTTCAAATGACAAATACCACAGGAAGAACACCAGAATCCGTAAGTTTGGGACGTAATCATACAGTGGTAAAAATGACAGATGGAACTGTATGGGCATGTGGTTTAAATAATACTGGTCAATTATGTGATGGAACGACAACATCACGTTCTACACTTACTCAAATAACAATACCGGCAGGAAACACCGTTGTATTTGTAACTTGTGGTGTGTTTAGTACATTTTTAATAGTGGAAAATACAACTACAAGTGTACGAACAATATTGGGATGTGGTGAGAATACGGCTGGTATATTAGGTAATGGAACAACGACCACAATTAACAGCTCATTTGTTACAATGACAAATACTACAGGTAGAATACCACAATCATTATCATCCGGAGGTAATACTTTTTTTACTACTCATGTAATTATGACAGATGGAACCGTATGGTGTTGCGGTCAAAACAATAGCGGACTATTCGGTAATGGAACAACTTCAACTAGCGCTACAACTACATTAACTCAAATGACAACGATTATAGGAGGAAGGTCAGCATCAACGGTGGCTTGTGGTGGGAACTTTGTAGTAATAATAATGACAGATGGAACTATATGGGGTTGTGGTGTTAATACTAATGGTCAATTAGGCACAGGAAATAATGATAATACAACTTCATTAGTTCAAATGATAAATACTACAGGAAGAACACCAATAACAATAAATTGTGGTAATACTCATACAATCATAAAAATGAATGATAATACAGTATGGGGTTGTGGTTCGAATGCTAATGGAAAATTGTCGGATGGTTCATTAACAGGTAGAAACAGTTTGGTTCAAATGACAATTCCGGCAGGAAAAACAGTAAGTTCAGCCAGAGGGGCTATTGATACTACAATTGTTCAAATGACAGATGGAACCATATGGGGTAGTGGTGCTAATGGTAATGGTCAAATCGGCGACAATACAACAGTTGCTAAATCAATACTTGCACAAGGATATATTGATGCTAAAATAAATCCTACGATAGGCGCGTTATCTATCCCATCAAAAATCGTTGGAGATTCTCCTTTCACTATCACCGCACCTACCTCCAATAGCAGTGGTTCTTTTACTTATACTAGTTTAAACACTAATGTAGCAACAATAGCGGGAACTACTGTAACGATTGTAGGAGGAGGCACTTCTACGATTATTGCTACACAGGGAAGTGACGCAACTTATAATTCCGGAATAGCTGTAGCAACACTTACAGTTGTCCTAATAAATCCTACAATATCTAATTTTTCTATCCCATCAAAAACCGTTGGAGATTCTCCTTTCACTATCACAGCACCTACTTCCAATAGCACTGAGGCTTTTACCTATACCAGTTATAATACTGCTGTAGCGACAATTGTAGGAAGCACTATAACGATTGTAGGAGGAGGTACTTCTACGATTACTGCTACTCAGGCAGCTAACTCAACTTATAATTCAGGAACAATAACGGCCACACTGACAGTTAATAAACTAAATCCTATGACCGGCGCGTTTTCGATTCCATCAAAAACCTTTGGTGATTCTCCTTTCACTATCACCGCACCTACCTCTAATAGCACCGGTTCGTTTACCTATACAAGTGATAATACAGCAGTAGCAACGATCATAGGAAGCACTGTAACGATTGTAGGAGCGGGCACATCTACAATAACATCAACACAGGCAACTGATACCAATTACTATGAAGACGTTGTTGTAGCAACACTTATAGTTGATAAAGCAACTCCTACATACGGGCCTTTCCCTGATATAACAAAGGGGAATAATGCCCAACCTTTCACTATTACTGCTCCTACTTCCAATAGCACCGGTTCTTTCACTTATACAAGTTCGAATACAGCTGTAGCGACGATTGTAGGAAGCACTGTAACGATTGTAGGAGCAGGCACTTCTACGATTACTGCTACACAGGCAACTGATACCAATTATAATGAAGACTATGTTGTAGCAACACTTACGGTTCAGAATAAACCTCAACCAACAATAACCAATTTTTCTATCCCATCAAAATCATTTGGTGATTCTCCTTTCACTATCACCGCACCGACGTCTAATAGCACCGGTTCTTTTACCTATACCAGTTCAAATACGGCTGTAGCAACGATTGTAGGAAGCACTGTAACGATTATAGGAGCAGGTACATCTACAATAACTGCAACACAGGCAAGTGACGCCAATTATAGTGTAATGACTGCTGAAACAACACTTACGGTGAGTAAAGCAAATCCTACGATAGGCGTGTTATCTATTCCATCAAAATCCTTTGGTGATTCTCCTTTTACTATTACTGCTCCTACTTCCAATAGCACAGGGTCTTTTACTTATACCAGTTCTAATACAGCTGTAGCGACGATTGTAGGGACTACTATAACGATTCTTACAGCGGGTACATCTACGATTACTGCTAGTCAGGCAACTGATACCAATTACAATTCAGGAACAACTACAGCCGCATTAACAGTTGCTAAAATAAATCCTACGATAGGCGCGTTATCTATTCCATCAAAATCATTTGGTGATTCTCCTTTTACTATCACCGCCCCGACGACCAATAGCACAGGAGCTTTCACCTATACAAGTTCTAATACAGCAGTAGCGACAATTGTAGGAAGCACTATAACGATTCTTACAGCGGGAACATCTACAATAACAGCAACACAGACAACTGATACCAATTACAATTCAGGAACACAAACAGCGACACTTACAGTGAGTAAAGCAAATCCTACAATAGGGACTTTTTCCGCTATATCAAAAACCTTTGGTGATTCTCCTTTCACTATTACTGCTCCTACTTCTAATAGCACCGGTTCTTTTACTTATACTAGTTCGAATACAGCTGTAGCGACAATTGTTGGAACTACTATAACGATTGTTGGAGCAGGTAGTTCTACAATAACAGCAACTCAGGCAAGTGACACTAATTACAATTCAGGAACAAGGACGGCAAGCCTGACGGTCGCTAAAATAAATCCTACGATCGGCACGTTATCGATTCCATCAAAATCGTTTGGTGATTCTCCTTTTAATATTACTGCTCCTACCACTAATAGCACCGGTTCTTTCACTTATACCAGTTCGAATACGGCTGTAGCGACAATTGTAGGAAGCACTGTAACAATTGTAGGAGGAGGCACTTCTATTATCACTGCTAGACAGGCAAGTGATACAAATTACAGATCAGGAACAACAACAGCCACACTGACAGTAAGTAAAGCAAACCCGACAATAGGGACTTTGAGTAATATATCAAAATCATTTGGTGATTCTCCTTTCACTATCACCGCCCCGACGACCAATAGTACAGGGGCTTTTACCTATACAAGTTCTAATACAGCTGTAGCGACGATTGTAGGAAGCACTGTAACGATTGTAGGAGCAGGCACTTCTACGATTACTGCTACACAGGGAACTGACACCAATTACAATGAAGGAACAACTACATCCACACTGACAGTGAGTAAAGCAAACCCGACAATAGGCACGTTATCGATTCCATCAAAATCATTTGGTGATTCTCCTTTTACTATC
>JAIXRT010000116.1 GCA_027485075.1 Cytophagaceae bacterium | reverse complement strand
TTTTTCGTATTCGATGATTTCGAATTTGGCTAATAGGTTTAAATAGCGTTCGATTTCCTCGACAGGAACTTTAAGTTGGATACTTAATGAAGCTTCTGAAATAGATACGAATTGGGTGTATAAGTTGCCGCCAAATTGTCTAAGTAGAAATTTTAAGAAGGATTCGAATTTTTCGTTTCGAATTTGGAAGTCGTAAAGTTCGGTTGCATTTACCTGAATCTTGATTTTGGATGGATTTTGAAAAGCATCGCTCATGAGGAATAAACCTTCAGATTCAAGTGTTTTTAGTGCATAAAACGTCTCCGAGGTGGGTAATTGGAATCTCCGCGCCATTTCAGTCCAGTCAAAATCATAGGTACTTAGTTCGCCACTTCCTGCCGCGATTTGCAAGAAATTACTCATGGCCTGGTAAGTTTTTTGAAGAACCTCCGCACTTGGAAACGACTTTTCCCAGTTTTTCTGTAGCTCAATTAGATCATTTTCTTCGACCATCGCTACGGCATAGGCCTTTTGTTCATCTCTTCCTGCCCGACCGGCCTCTTGATAATAGGCTTCTAAAGAATCAGGCAGATCCACATGCACCACTAGGCGAACATCTGATTTATCGATACCCATCCCAAAGGCATTGGTAGCCACGATACATTGGATTTGATTAGCAATCCATGCTTTTTGTCGGCTGGTTCGTTGGTCTGGACTTAAGCCTGCATGGTAGTAATCGGCTTTCATTCCTTGTTTTTGCAGAAAGGCAGCGATTTCTTGCGTTTTTCTTCGATTGCGTGCGTAAACAATCGAAGAGCCGCCTACCTTCTTTAGCATATTGAACAGTTGATGTTCTTTGTCCTCAACCCATAAACAGGAATAGGAAAGGTTCGCCCGTTGGAAACTTTTTTGAAAGACCTTGGGGTTTTTAAGTTGTAATTTATCCAGTATATCTTTTTGGACTTCCTGATTTGCAGATGCTGTTAGCGCAATACATGGGGTAGATTCCGGGAGTAATTGCTTGAAATTGATAATTTCTAAATAAGCTGGTCGGAAGTCGTATCCCCATTGGGAGATGCAATGGGCTTCATCGATGACGAGCAGGTTGATTTGCATTTGTTTGGCACGCGCAATAAACAAGTCCGTTTTGAGCCTTTCGGGTGATATATATAGAAACTTGATAGATCCGTAAATGCAATTGTCTAATAGAATATCAATTTGCCGATGGGACATGCCTGAAAAAATGGCTACTGCCGGAATGCCTCGTTGGGTTAGCTGATCCACTTGATCTTGCATTAAGGCAATCAAAGGCGACACAACGATGCAAATTCCATCTTGAGCCATGGCAGGTACTTGAAAACAAATGGATTTCCCTCCACCGGTAGGAAGTAGGGCAAGTGTATCTTGTTGCTTAAGTACAGATTCGATAATCTCCTGCTGGAGTGGTCGAAAGGTGCTATGGCCCCAATAGTTTGCTAATATGTGCTGAATATCTGCCATTTGTTCGTTCAAAAATACCAAAAAAAGTGTGTAACGAGACCGCTTGATTTTATTTTAAAAATAAACTGAAGAAATATGCGGTAGAATTTAGGCCAAAGCTTATTTTTATAATCGATAAAAAAGAATTTACTATGTTAAATGAGCAAGATTTAGTCCAATTACAGTCGCGGGGAATTAGTGCTGAGGAGGTAAGCCAACAAGTTGGATATTTTGAAAATGGGTTTCCATGGATGGCGTTAGAGAAGTCGGCGACGGTAGGTGATGGGATTATTCGCTTCTCCGAGGTAGAATTAGCTGATTTTGTAAATTTGTTTGAAAAGGAGCGCTCAGCGCTTTCGATATTAAAAATGGTTCCAGCTTCCGGTGCTGCCACACGTATGTTTAAGTCCTTGTTTGAGCATTTAACGTCTGGTGAGTCTAACAAGGAATCGCGCTTATTTTTCGAAAAAATTCAGGAATTCGCATTTTATCCTGCGTTGAAAAAATTAATTACCTCGAGTGATGGTGAAGCGGAGATTTTGTCGCACTTATTGGCTTCGCCAGGACTGGAATATGGAATATTGCCCAAAGGTTTATTGGAATTTCATGCCTATGAATCGGGTGCGCGAACGCCTTTTGAGGAGCATTTAGTGGAGGCCGCATTATATGCATCAGATGGTGAATTAGCTCGTTTACACTTTACCGTTTCTCCGGAACACCGTGCTCGATTTGAGGCCTTGGCGGCTCGCTTGATTCCTGTTTGGGAGGCACATTTTGGTATCCGATATGAATTGAGTTTTTCGGAGCAAAAGCCAAGTACGGATACGGTTGCGGTAAATATGGACAATACCTTGTTTAGGGAGTCGGATGGATTGCTATTATTTCGTCCAGCGGGACATGGTGCTTTGTTGGAGAATTTAAATGACTTACAAGCGGATGTGATTTTTATCAAGAATATTGATAATGTCGTTCCTGATGCGCTTAAAGATTCGACGATTTTATATAAGAAGGCATTGGGGGGCTTATTGGTCTCCATATTAGCTAAAACAGAATCGTTAGCGAGTCAGTTGCGCGCTAATCCATCGGAGGAATTAATTGCGGAGGCGCTTGTTTTTATGGGTACTTATTTAGGCTATGTGCCATCTTCGGATTTTCAGCAGGTATTTTTGGCAGATCAAGTTGATTTGCTCTTGTCTATTTTAGCTCGGCCTACGCGTGTTTGTGGTGTCGTAAAGAATACGGGAGAGCCGGGTGGCGGTCCTTTTTGGTGTCCGGATGAAACGGGAAATTTATCCTTACAATTGGTTGAATCAGCGCAAGTTGACATGAACAATCCAGGCCAAAAAGAACTGTTTGCTGGATCGACGCATTTTAATCCGGTAGATTTGGTTTGTGCGCCGCGGGGCTTAAATTTATTGGCATTTCGTGATATGGCTACTGGATTTATAACAGAGAAAACCAAAGATGGTCGTGGATTGAAGGCGCAAGAGTTGCCTGGTTTGTGGAATGGTGCGATGGCCTATTGGAATACGGTATTTGTGGAGGTTCCGTTAGAAACGTTCAATCCAGTAAAGACGGTGACTGATTTATTACGAGATGCACACCAAAACAATGGATAGATTTTTACTTATTAAAAAAACACTTATTTTTGCACCTCTTCCAGCAGATTGTTAAGGAAGTATATAAATGCTTGATTACAAAAACCTTGTCCGGGATCCAGGCAAGGTTTTTTTTATCAAATACTTGAATCAATTACCAAGTAATTTTTACTCAATTTGAGCTTTTAACATCAGTATAAAAATAAGAAGAGTGGGCTGAGCTCGAAACCGCTGTCTGGCAGAGGAGCATTTCGCCCGATCAACGTAACACGTATATTATGGCTTTAGAACAAACATGGCGGTGGTTTGGACCGAATGATCCCGTTAAATTATCCGATGTGCGCCAAGCAGGGGCAACAGGTATTGTGAGTGCATTGCATCAAATTCCCAACGGTCAAGTTTGGGAGTTAAACGATATTTTGGAGCGAAAAGCGATCATAGAGGCGGCCGGATTAACGTGGTCGGTGATTGAAAGCATCCCGGTGCATGAAGATATTAAAACACGATCTGGCCATTATAAGCAGTACATAGAGAATTACAAGACCTCCATACGAAATGTAGGAAAGGCGGGTTTGGATTTGGTGTGCTATAATTTCATGCCCATTTTGGACTGGACGCGGACGGATTTAGATTTCCGTTTTCCGGATGGAAGTACAGGATTGCGATTCGATGCAGCTGAATTTTGCGCCTTTGAATTGTTCCTTTTAAAGCGTCCAGGTGCGGAGCAACATTATACGGCAGAACAAATAGCGCGAGCTGAAAAATGGTTGGCCAGCGCTACGCAAGCACAGCAAGAAAAATTAATTCGAAATATCATCGCCGGTTTACCTGGTTCGGAAGAGAGCTTCACGTTAAAGTCTTTTCAAGAAGCGTTGGATACTTATGCCAACGTAGGGGAGAAGGAATTACGTGAAAATTTATATGATTTCATACGTGAAATAACCCCGGCAGCTGAGGAAGCAAGAGTGATGTTATCGATTCACCCAGACGATCCTCCGTATCCAATTTTGGGCTTGCCACGTGTGGTGAGTACAGAAAGCGACGCGGTTCAATTGTTGAATGCGTATGAAAGCAATACCAATGGCTTGTGTTTTTGTACAGGTAGTTATGGTGTACGGGCAGATAATGATTTAGTGGGTATGGTTGACCGCCTAGGACATCGATTTAATTTTATTCATTTACGGGCGACGCGCCGGGATGAATTTGGGAATTTTCATGAAGCGGACCATTTGGATGGAGATGTGGATATGTTTGGCGTTATGCAAGGTTTGGTGAAGGAGCAAGACAAGCGTATCGCTGAGGGCAGAAAAGATTATCGTTTGCCGTTCCGTCCAGATCATGGACACCGCATGTTGGATGATTTGCAAGAGGGCAAAAAGACTAACCCTGGGTATACGGCGATTGGCCGTCTGCGTGGTTTGGCGGAACTGCGCGGATTGGAAATGGGTATTCGTGGCTTTTTGAAATAATTTTCTACAAACCCGTTTTGTTTTCTATTTCTTATTGTTAACTTTGCACCCCCATTAGTGTGGGATAACTCTATCTATTTGAGTTTGACATGCTTGAGAGGGATTAAATGATTTTATAATTAAACAGGTAATTACGCTAAAATGCCAACTATTCAGCAATTAGTGCGCAAGGGACGTGAGCAAATGACTTGGAAATCTAAGTCACCTGCTTTGGATTCTTGTCCACAAAGAAGAGGGGTTTGTACTCGTGTATACACGACGACTCCAAAGAAACCAAACTCAGCGATGCGTAAAGTAGCGCGTGTACGTTTGACAAACCAAAAAGAGGTGAATGCCTACATTCCAGGTGAAGGTCACAACTTGCAAGAGCACTCGATCGTATTGATTCGTGGTGGTCGTGTGAAAGACTTACCAGGGGTTCGTTACCACATTATTCGTGGAGCATTGGATACTGCCGGTGTAACTGGTCGTTTACAATCTCGTTCGAAGTATGGTGCTAAACGTCCTAAACCAGGTCAAGCAGCTCCAACAGGTAAGAAGAAATAATTTATTAACTGAAAGATCCAGTATGCTACGTTTAAGCAGAAGGTTGGGTCGAAATTAAACAAAAACAACATGAGAAAGGCGAAACCAAAAAAGCGCTACGTATTACCAGATCCTAAATTTAAGGATGTATTAGTAACTAAGTTTGTAAACAACTTAATGTACGACGGAAAGAAATCAACTGCATTTACAATTTTTTATGATGCATTGGACAAGGTTGAGGAGCGTACAAAAGAAAACGGTTTAGAAACTTGGAAAAAAGCATTAAACAATGTGATGCCATCTGTCGAGGTTAAGAGCCGTCGTGTGGGTGGTGCCAACTTCCAAGTACCAACAGAAGTACGCGCTGAACGTAAAGTTTCATTGGGAATGAAGTGGTTAATTGGTTATGCACGTAAGCGTGGTGACAAAACAATGATGGATCGTTTAGCGAACGAAATCATTGCAGCATCTAAAGGTGAGGGAGCAGCAGTGAAGAAGAAAGATGATACGCACAGAATGGCAGAGGCGAACAAAGCGTTCTCTCACTTCCGTTTCTAATTCAATTGAATTATGTCAAAAGGCCGACCAGCAATGGTTGGCCTTTTTTTTGCCCTGTGGAGTTAATCGAGCGGGCTAGTGGAGTATTCCTAGATTTTTCTTAGCTTTGGCAAAATTCAACAAATTAATATGATTTCTAAGAAGGCCAAATATGCGTTAAAGGCGCTGAAAGTACTTGCTCAGTCATATGAGAAGGGCCCATTGTTGATTTCGCATATTGCGGAATCAGAAAAAATCCCCAAAAAGTTTTTGGAAGCAATTTTATTAGAGTTGCGTAACCATGGAATTTTGCAGAGTCAAAAAGGTAAAGGTGGTGGTTATTACCTGCGTGTTCCACCAAGTGAAGTTACGTTTGCGAAAATTATCCGGATTGTAGATGGTCCTATTGCACCAGCTTTGTGTGTATCCTTACATTTTTATGGGAAATGCGATGATTGTGCGGATGAGGAGGCTTGCCAGTTACGAACGGTATTAGCTAAATGGCGAGATGCCAATTTATCTGTTTTAGAAAAGACAACGTTAGAGGAGCTTATTTAAGCTCCTTTTTTTATTCGTACAGGTGATCTAAATTCTTCATTTTGAAATCATCTGGATCTAGTTCCAAGAATTCTTCCCAGAACGGATTTTCTGGAACGGACGCTTTGCAAATGATAGGCGTTTTCTTGATGGGGTGAATGAAATACAACCGTCGTGCATGCAGATTAATACTTGCATCTATATTTGGTTTATCGTATCCGTATTTGATATCGCCACGGATGGGACATCCCAAAGTGGCTAATTGTACACGAATCTGATGCGGTCTTCCGGTGATGGGTTCTACTTCGACTAGATAGTGTAGGTTGATTTTGCCTAGTAATTTATAGTTCAGTTCGGCTTTGAGTGCTTTTCCTTCGGGGTATTCGTAGGCGGTTGTGGTATTCTTCGCCTCATTCTTCAACAGGTAATGCGTTAATTTCCCTTTCTCTGGATAGGGCTTTTTGCGAGTGACAGCCCAATATGTTTTTTGGATGTCGCGTTTGCGAAACATTTCCATCATGCGTTCGAGTGCCTTGGATGTGCGGGCAAAAATAACGAGACCACTTACCGGGCGGTCTAGTCGGTGAACGGGATGAAGGAATACGGCGCCGGGTTTTTGGTACTTTTCTTTGATGTAGTCTTTGAGCACATCGGTTAGGGTAACGTCACCCGTGCTGTCGCCTTGCACGAGAATTCCAGCCCTTTTATTGACAATTAGGAGGTGGTTGTCTTCGTATACGATGTGATAGTCTTTCATTTTTTATCTTTTGGGCCGTAAATTTCGGTCACACTTATGGGTGCAAAGGTAGGATTATTTCGCGAAATGTGACGTCGGGTAATTTTTTTTAAATTTTTTTCAAAGGAGTCAGTGCTGATTTTCAATGATTTAGGATTTCAGATTGATTTTTTTTGGTTGTAGAGTTGGTATATTTAAATTAATCCTACATCTTTGCACTCCCAATTGCTAGGAAAACGAT
>JAIXRT010000247.1 GCA_027485075.1 Cytophagaceae bacterium | reverse complement strand
AGCCTGCCGGACTGGAAAATCCTGGATCTGGGCTGGTGGTTGGGGTTCCGCTCGTAAACTGAAGTTTATTCCCATTACCCATGCTCCAAAAAAGGCTTCCCGATCCGGAAGAAGCCCCATTATTTGTTTGACAGTACATCACACGCAAGCGAGCTTCGGAATAACAACCAGAAACATTGTCTTTGATTTTAACGGAATAGCAACCTTCTTTATCGACGCGCAATATATCTGTCGTCTCGCCATTCGGAAACCAAGTCACGCTCAAGTTAGCTGGATTTGGATAAGCTGATTTAGGTAAATTTTGAAATGCATTTATATCCGTGTTCCCTGAGCAAAGTTCTAAGGTGTCTTTGCAACTACTAGTTCCCAAAAATGTACGAGGCATCTGCGTGATGTAAACTTGCTTCGTAAGTGAAATGGGGGAACCAACCGCTGGCCGAATAGTCACACTAACTGTTCTTTGCCCAGCTCCCGCGTACGTATGAACCGCAGTAGGCGTGCTATAACTTGCACCATCTCCCATTTGCCATTGAAAGACCGTCCCAGTCGGGTAAATACCTTCCACGTCGCAGACCGTTTCGAGACCTTCTTTTTTACCTTCGCAATCTTGACACGTTTTTAAACAGGTGTTTCGACAATTAATTTGTCCGAATGCTGAGCTGTAGCTCACCAAACAGAGGACAAGAAACAGGTACAAACGGTTCATGATGTGACGAAGTCTAACGCAAAACGTCCACAAAATAAGCCTTTAAATTGGTTTTTGAAAAACGAATCTGCTAAATTGCGGGGCTACGCGGTAGACAATGAACAAAAAGAGGCACATTGCATTCGTATTTTTCATCTGGCTGACTCAAGTTTACTTGGTTCGAGCGCAGGATCCCCAATTGTCTCAAATGTACGCCGCTCCTTTATTGATCAATCCAGCATTCGCAGGAATTGATAATCAATCAAATGTACATTTTACACATCGGAATCAGTGGCCGGGGTTAAATGCCAACTACCAATTTTCGGCGCTTAGTGCCAATATTGCATTAGGAAATGAGAAAAGTGGATTGGGTATTTTGGTCACATCGGATAAGCAATTTCTGAATTTACAAACTACGCAATTTGGATTACAATATGGGCATCATATTGACCTAGGTGAGGACATACGCTTATCGGCCGGTATCCAAACAGACTTATTTATGCGGAGTTTAGATGCCTCGCAATTTGTATTTGCTGACCAGTTTAGATCAGTCGGTTATGGGTTTATGCCATCTTCAAATGACCCGATTTATACGGCATTACGCTCAAGGCATCAATTTATTGACTTGTCATCTGGCGCCTTATTAAATCTCCGTAACTCGTGGATTGGCTTGACGGCGCATCACATCAATCGGCCAGACAAATCGATTTTTAATGGTACGGATGATCCGTTGAATACCAAATTTGGTATTCAGATGGGGACAAAAATTATTTTTGAAGATCCGTATTTAAACCGGACAACGAGTAATCCGTGGGCGAATAAAGAGGTGAGCATCAGTCCGGTGGTACATTACAAAAAACAAGGAAAATTTGACCAGCTGGACATGGGAGCCTATTTAACCATATCGCCCTTAGTGGCGGGATTGTGGTATCGGGGCGTTCCTATTACCAATAACAATCAAAATCGGGAGTCGCTCATCTTTTTATTAGGCTATCGGTTAGATTCCTTTTCGGTTGGCTATTCCTATGACATGACGATTTCAAAATTGGGCGCTTCTGCGGGTGGTGCACATGAGTTATCGATTGCCTACGTTTTGGATTTAGATTTATCGCGAAGTAAACGAACGAAACTATTAAACAGCAAATTGGCTTGTCCGAAATTTTAGCGAATAACTGACCATTCCCTAAAAGAGGCGGATTTAGACCGAAAAAAATTAATAAATTGCACAAATTTTGACGTTGACCATATGAAGTTTTTCCAAAAGGCAAACAAATCCCTTTTCCTTGCATTCAGTTTAATATGCTTGTTGGCCGCTCACCTAGCCACGGCCCAACAAGTTACCCAGCCCAAACGTAGTGTAGATGAGTTATCTGATGAGGAGATTGCTTTATTCATGGAGCGTGCGCAGGCGAGTGGAATGTCTGAGTTGCAGATTGAGCAAATGGCCAAGACCCAGGGATATACTGCCTCAGATATATCTAAAATGCGTGAGCGTATTGCTAGTGTTGAGGCTTCTTCAACGAATAGCCCAGCATCAAAATCTGCTGCTATTGATCCAATGAATGGATCTTCCCTGCAGGGGGTTAATTCTATGTATCAAAACAGTGCATTTGATTTGGATAATCAACGGATGGCACCGACTAACCTTAATAAAAAACGTAGCACAATTGTACAGCCCTCTAAAAACTACCTAGAAAATCCACTAACGATCGAAGAGCGTAAGATATTAGCTAAACCATTGGATATCTACAACGATAGTTTAGTCGCTAGCTACAAAAACGTTCAAAAGAAGTTAAGTAATGTGTTAGACAAAAAAGTGTTTGGGGCCAATTTATTTCAAACTGAATTGTTAACCTTTGAACCGGATATGCGCATTGCAACACCGAAAAACTACCAATTAGGCCCAGATGATGAATTAAACATTGCCATTTTTGGAGATGTATTAGACAATTTTAAAGTCAAAGTAAGCCCGGAAGGAACAGTTAAAATTTTAAATATTGCGCCCATTTATGTCAATGGATTAACGATTGAAGTCGCCTCGGAGCGTATTATTAGTCGGCTTAGACAATTATATCAAGGACTCAACAAGCCAGGAAGCGGTTCATCCGCACAAGTAACACTTGGCAATGTGCGCAGTATTAAAGTGACATTGACAGGTGAGGTTACTTACCCAGGAACCTATACTGTATCTTCTTTAGCTACCGTATTTAACGCCTTGTATGTCGCAGGGGGACCTAGTAAAAATGGGTCATTCCGTTCAATTCGCGTGATTCGTGGAAACAAAGTAGTGCGCACCTTAGACTTATATGATTTTTTATTACGCGCAGATCAGACAAATAA
This sequence comes from Cytophagaceae bacterium, assembly GCA_027485075.1. GTDB lineage: Bacteria > Bacteroidota > Bacteroidia > Cytophagales > Spirosomataceae > Aquirufa. Next base: position 24,583 of record JAIXRT010000247.1, on the reverse strand, counting down.
CATTCATCTAAATGACCAAGATGTGATTCGGGTGAGTGATTATGAAAATCGTGTTGAATTAATGGGTGAAGTAAAAAGACCTATGATTTACGAAATGGTCAAAGGGGAAACTTTTAAAGATTTATTGCGTTTTTCTGGAGGATTTACTGAAAAAGCTTACACCTACACCATCAATGTGCGAAGAAATACATCCCGTGAAATTCGCTTGATGAATATTACGCAGGATAAAGTGGACACCTTTCTACCTAACAATGGAGATATTTATACGATAGGAACGATTATTGAGCGTTATGAAAATAAAGTAGAGGTGGAAGGGGCGATCTTCCGTCCCGGCATATACGCCATCGAACCCGGTTTGACCACGATTAAAGAATTAATTAAAAAATCGGAAGGTTTGCGTGAGGATGCTTTCTTAAGTAGGGCTTCTTTAGTTCGTCGGAAAGAGAATTATGATCCTGAAATTATGTCGATTGATTTAGGAAAAATATTACGAGGAGAATCTGCCGACATCCCTTTGCAACGCGAGGACGTATTAAAGGTTTATTCGATTACTAATCTTCGTGAGAAGCGCTATGTTAATATCCTAGGTGAAGTAAATCAACCAGGAGAATTCGAATACAAAGAGGGCATGCGTGTGGGTGATTTAATTTTGATGGCGAAAGGTTTAAAAGAATCAGCCAGTTTTGCGAATTTAGAAGTGGCGCGTCGGATTATTAATCATGGTGATTCAAACAAGAATGCCGAGAAGATTGAGATCATCAGCTTAGCCATTGATGGTAGTTTACAAGTTTCGAATGAAGGAAGTCAAATGGTTTTGCAGCCTTTTGACATCGTCTCCATTCGTAAAGCTCCTAACTATGAGGAGCAGCGTTCGGTACTTGTGGTAGGCATGGTGAATTATCCAGGAAGTTATGCCATTCAGAACAACAAGCAAAAAATCTCCGATATCATTACGCGTGCAGGAGGACTTCGGGCAGAAGGCTATTTAGAAGGAGCCAAACTGGTCCGCGGCAAAATCACTGTAGGTGTAAACTTGAAAGAGATATTGTCTAATCCTGCCTCACAAGAAAATCTACAATTAATGGCAGGGGATGAATTGAGTATTCCTCGTTTATTACAGACAGTTAAACTAACTGGTGCGGTTCAAAATCCACTGGCTGTATCCTACAAAGAAGATTACACGCTTAAAGAATATATTGCCGAGGCTGGGGGCTTTACAGCGAATGCCAACCGATCAAAAACATACGTAACGTATGCGAATGGTATTTCTAACCAGATACGCAAATTCTTTATTTTCAAAAAGAATCCACGCATTGAACCTGGAGCGGAAATATTCATACCCGCATTACCAGAAAATGCAAAGAAAGGCTTGACGGCGGCTGAGGCAATTGGACTAACGTCAAGTTTAGTTTCGGTTGCATTAACGATGATTACCCTTATCAACAACTTACCTAAATAGTCATGTCAACAGAAGTAAAAACAGAAGATTCGGGTGAGATTTCAATCAATTTTGGGGAGATCTATCAAGCGCTCAAAAAATATAAAATTAGCATTGCGTTAATCGCATTTGTATTTACAGCCTTAGGAGCATTCTATTCGTTAACCATGAATAGTGAATATGTGTCTGAGGTGAAAATTTTACCAGAAGCCGATTCGAAAATAGGCGGATCAGGCGGAAGCTTAGGAGGATTATCTTCCCTTGCAGGATTAGCAGGAATCAACCTTTCAGGATCAATGACAGGTAATGATGCGATCCAACCGGCTATGTATCCTGAAATTGTCCAGAGTATTCCTTTTCTTCAAGAATTAGCGGCATCTAGTGTATATAATCCCAAAAAGAAAAGATTACAGAAGCTATCCGAATATTTAGCGGAAGACAATAGTAATGCACCAATAAAACTATCGGATACCAAACCAAAAGAGAAAAAAGACGTCGAATATAATCGTTTGCCTAAAGGAGCTATAAGCTCTGAAATGATCAATATCAACCAGAAAGAAGCGCTGATATTAGAATCGTTAAAAAAATCAATTGTAGTAGAGTCGGATAAAAAAACCAACTTAATCAAGATCAGCAGCACAGCACTTAATCCAGTCATTGCAGCAAATCTATCCGACTTAGTTTTAAATCAGTTGACGCGCTACATCATTCGCTATCGCACAGAGAAAGTACGCAAGGAATTAAACTTCCTTACGAAGAGACAAGCAGAGGCTCGTAAGCGTTATGATCAGGCGTTGTTTACGTATTCCAACTACAAGGATCAGAATCGCAATGTATTCTTAAACGTAGCCAAAGACCAAGGTAAAAAATTGCAATATGAGGTTGATTTGGCATTTAATATTTACTCCAACCTGACATCGCAGTTGACCGAAACCAATATCAAGCTACAAAAAGAAACACCGGTTTTCAAGGTCTTAGCACCCGCTCAGGTGCCATTGCAGCGTACGAGTCCCAAACGTAGCCTAATTACGTTAGGCTCCATGTTCCTTGGACTATTCATCTCCTTAATTTACGTATTCTTCAAATCCGTAAACCTTAAAGAACTACTTAGCTAATTAACGCCGGAAAGCACATAAAAAAAGCCGAATCTCTCGATTCGGCTTTTTTGTTATTTCAAAGTTCGTTTCACCTCTTTCATTTCGTAGCATTCTAAATGATCGCCTACTTCCAGGTCATTAAACCCTTTGATCGACATACCACATTCATACCCGAATTTTACCTCAGCTACATCATCTTTGAAACGCTTCAAAGCTGAAATCTCCCCATCGTGAATCACGACAAAGTCACGAATCACACGAATCTTATGTGCACGCTTTACCGTACCATCCAAAACGTAGCAACCCGCCACAGTACCAATCTTCGTAATCTTGAATACATCACGGATTTCAATATTGGCCGTGTTAACCTCTTCAAAAGCAGGGGCCAACATACCCTCCATCGCAGCCTTGATTTCATCAATCGCCTGATAGATAATCGAATAATTACGAATTTCAATTTGCTCCGTTTCCGCTAGTCGACGTGCATTTTGCGACGGACGAACCTGGAACGCGATAATCACCGCATCCGAAGTCGAAGCTAACGCCACATCCGACTCAGATACCTGACCCACACCTTTGTGAATAATACGTACCTGAACTTCTTCCGTAGATAATTTTAATAAGGAATCAGAAAGCGCCTCCACGGAACCATCCACGTCACCCTTCACAATCACATTCAACTCACGGAACGTACCAATCGCCTTCCGACGACCAATTTCCTCCAAGGTGATGTGCTTACGCGTACGCAACGATTGCTCACGTAAAATTTGCTCCCGCTTATTCGCGATCTCACGTGCCTCACGCTCATTCTCCAAGCAAATCAATTTATCACCTGCTTGTGGTGCACCATTTAAACCAAGTACTTGTACTGGCGTAGATGGACCCGCTTTTTTAATCTTACTGCCATGGTGATCAAACATCGCCTTTACACGACCATAATTGTCTCCGGCCAACATCATATCGCCGACGTGTAATGTTCCATCTTGAACCATCATCGTCGTCACATACCCGCGACCTTTATCCAATTCGGCTTCAATAACGGAACCGATTGCTTTCTTATTTGGATTAGCCGTCAATTCAAGCATTTCTGCTTCTAACAAAACCTTCTCCAACAAGTCGTTGATACCTAAACCAGATTTAGATGAGATTTCTTGGCATTGGTATTTACCACCCCAATCCTCCACTAACATATTCATCGCCGCTAACTCCTCACGAACTTTGTCGGTATTCGCACCATCCTTGTCCACTTTCGAGAACGCAAAGACGATCGGCGCACCGGCTACCATCGCGTGATTAATCGCTTCTTTTGTTTGTGGCATGACCGAGTCATCCGCCGCAATCACAATAATAACAATATCCGTTACCTTCGCACCACGCGCACGCATCGCCGTAAAGGCTTCGTGACCCGGTGTATCTAAGAACGTTACTTTCTTTCCAGATTCAGTCTCAACTGAATAAGCTCCAATGTGCTGCGTGATACCACCTGCTTCACCCGCTGTTACTTTTGACTTACGGATGTAATCCAATAAGGATGTCTTACCGTGGTCAACGTGTCCCATGATCGTAACGATTGGTGCACGCGGTACTAAATCAGCTGGATCGTCCTCCACTTCTACCTCGACCGCATCGATCTCCTCTTCCGCAGAAATAAACTGAACCTCATACGAGAATTCATCTGCAATAATCGTAATCGCCTCCGCATCCAAACGCTGATTAATTGAAACGAACATACCTAAACTCATACAAGTCGAGATAACTTCATTCACAGAAACATCCATCAAAGAAGCCAAATCACTCGCCGAAACGAATTCAGTTACCTTCAATACTTTTGCCTCCTCATCCTCAGCCATTTGGCGAGCCTCTTCAGCATCAGCACGTTCACGACGCTTTACACGACGCTTATCCGCACCAAAACTTTGCTTATTCGTCGCACCCTGCAAACGGGCCATAGTAGCCTTAATTTGCTCTTGGATGTCTTTATCAGATAATTCCTCCTTAACACCTGGTTTTGCGCCGGGTACAGGTTTCTTACCAAAATCTTTGCGATTATTATTGTTTTGAGCCCCTGGAGCTGGACGCGATTGATCATTGGCAACTGGCTTCTTCTCCTCTTTAACGATTCGCTTACGCTTATGCTTACTACCACCGCGGTCATTATCCACTGGCAATTCAATCTTACCTAATACAGTTAAACCCTTTAAGGTTTCTCCTCTTGCTTCAATTAATTCAATCTCCTCCGGTGCAAGTGATGATAAATCTATTTCAGCCGCTATTTCCGCCGGAATAACTTTTTCCTCAACTACTTGAGGAGCTTCTAAGACAGGTTTTGGAGCTTTTTCTTCAACAACTGGTTTGGCAACCGGTTTAGGAGCTACTGGATTGCCCTTTTTATCTAAGTCAATTTTACCTACAACCTTTAGGCCTATTTGCTTTTCTTCAATGATCGGTTCTTCCTTAGGTGCCGGAGCTTCAGCCACCACTTCCTTTACAGGTGCTGGCGCAGGAACTTCTGCTACTACAGGTGCAGGCGCTTCCACCACCACTGGCGCTGGCTTCTCCTCCCTAGGAGCGGCAACCACAACAACCTCTTCCTCCACTTTTTTGGGCGCTTCCGTGCTTTCCAAAATATGGTTCGCACCATACTCCTTAGCAACCAAAGTCAACTGCTCAAAATTCAGCTTCGCATTCGGGTTACTGTCGACCTTATGGCCTTTAGCAGAAAGAAACTGTAGGATCGTAGACGTTCCCACGTTTGTTTGTTTTGCTACAAGGCTTAATCGCATTGTTTTCTCTTCTGCCATATAAATAATTACAAAATACTAATTCGTCAATGTTTACATCTTACTCAAACTCCGAACGCAATACGGCTAATACATCCTCAATCGTCCCCTCTTCCAATTCCGTTCTACGCTCAAGTTCCTCTTTAGATAAAGCCAAAACTTGTTTCGCTGTATCCAATCCAATCTTATGAAGCTCATCCAAAATCCAAGCCTCAATCTCATTGGAGAATTCTGTCAATTCTACATCCTCCTCATCCATCTCGTCTTTTGGTACATCACGGAAGACATCGATTTCATAGCCAACTAACTTGCCAGCCAATTTGATGTTTTGACCTCCACGACCAATCGCCATCGACACTTGATCCGAATTCAAATAAACCGAAATACGACGACGCTCCTTGTCAATCGCCATCGAATTCAACTTCGCTGGACTCAATGTACGCGCCACCAATAATTCTAAATTATCCGTGAAATTAATCACATCAATATTTTCATTTTGTAATTCACGAACAATTCCGTGAATACGAGAACCTTTCATCCCCACACATGCTCCCACCGGATCAATGCGATCATCAAATGACTCAACCGCCACTTTCGCACGCTCACCTGGTTCACGCACAATCTTGCGAATCGAAATCGTACCATCGTAAATTTCTGGAATCTCTTGCTCAAACAAACGCTCCAAAAATACCGGAGAAATACGTGACAACACAATGCGAGGTGTGCCATTGGCCATCTCAACTTTGTGAATAATCGCACGTATAGTCTCCCCTTTCTTAAAGCGGTCTTTCGAAATCATTTCCGATTTTGGTAAAATCAATTCATTGTCCTCATTGTCCAATAAAATTAATTCACGACCCAAAATTTGGTATACTTCAGACGTAACTAATTCGCCTACTAAATCCTTATACTTATCATAAAGACCTTCTTTCTCAATATCTTTGATGCGCTGGATCAACGTCTGACGTGCAGTTTGAACTACACGACGACCGAAATCCTCCAACTTAATCAATTCAGCCACCTCTTCACCAATCTCAAAATCCGGCTCAATCAACTTCGCTTCCGCCAAAGGTATTTTATCAAAATCCCAGATATCCTCTGAGTTATCGTCGACGATCTCGCGCGTACGCCACATCTCTAAGTCACCACTTTCGGGGTTAATAATCACATTGAAATTCTCATCAGAACCGAATTTCTTACGAATCATCGTACGAAATACTTCTTCCAATACCGCGATCATGGTCGGCTTATCAATGTTCTTTTCCCGAGCAAAATCTGAAAATGACGAAATTAATTCAACACTATTCATTGCTATCCTTACGTTTTTTTATTGAAATGATACTTGAACTTTTATTTTATCCACCGTCTGCAACGGAAACCATGTAGGTTCTTTCGCCACAACAACGCGATGTTTCACTGTCTTTTCGGTCAAAACCTGAATCGCATCAGCCGTATGCCCCTGCAATTCCCCCACAACCGGATCTCCCTCCTTCAACCAAACCTTTACTTTACGACCCGCATTTTTCTCAAACTGCCAGCCATGTGTCAACGGAAAATCCAAGCCCGGCGACGAAACCTCTAAATTATAGGCCTCCTCAATCCATGCTTGCTCCTCAATATGATGACCCAATTTCCGACTCATTAAGGCACATTCCTCAATCGTCACCCCCTCCATCGTATCCACCAATACATTCACTAAAGAACGCCTAGCGCCAGTAGTCACCTGTAGGTCAACCAAAAAGATGGGACCTGCACCGATGTACTCCTCAATCCACGCGTTAATCTTTGTTTTTATGTCTGCCATCAATGCACTGAAAACAAAAAGAGGGATTAAAAACCCCTCTTCTTTCTTAAATTTCCGATGCAAAGATAGGTAAATATTTCAATAAACCAAGATATGGATACCTTATGCACATGAATCAGCACAAACAAACGCCTCACTCATTAAAAAAAAGCGTTACTTGCAATCCATTTTTTAAGCGATTATGCATCGGTCAACTTGGCTATTTTTTCAACTTCTACTTTTCGCATCGACAAGCCATGCGAAATACGACCGATTCCCTACCCCACCTAATTCCCCCAACCGACTGTTCTATATTCAACGCAGCACAAATGCAAATACCGTTGTATATGACGCGAATCTGCTACCCAACAAATCACTGAATCCCAAAAGGCCCGTTTATACCTATTGGATACGTTTTGATGAACAAGGACAGAAAGAAGAACTATCTACCATCCAGCGAACTCTCGCCTACGGACTTTATACCAGCCCCATTCCGTCGGAACAAAATACCTTTGAAGGCTACTTCCTTGCCTATCGCAAACGGAAATTTGTTGTCAAATTAGATGCCAAAGGAAATCCCATCGCCTTGTTTCCCATCAACAACAAATTAAACATACTCAAACGCGTGTATGTAAGTGTCAATGAAACTAATTTGATGCCTACGGTCAACTACATCGAGCTGTTTGGCAAAGACGCCGTTACAGGAAAAGATGTTTATGAACGCTTTAAACCTTAAAAGCGAAAGATCAAACTCGACTGCACGTTGAGCGGCTGCCCCGAATATCCCACCAACTCCACGATTCGCTGATTCAAAATATTCTTGGCCATCACCTGCATTTTCCAATGGCTAGATAACGTATATGACGCCTGCATTTCCATCCAAACATAACCCTTTAAATCAACCCCACGCGTTGCGTATGTCGCATCATCAAAATAATAATCACGACGTTCCCCTACATATTGCGTAAATAAGTTGACCTGTAATTTAGGCCCCATTTGCTGCGATAATCGCAGGGAAAATTGATGTGCTGGTCGGCGAATCAACGAAGAGTAGGTTGAATCCGTGGTGCCCACAATACTTTGAATATTGCCTTTTAAATAGGTATACGATCCTGTAGCGGAAAATTTGGCTGCAGAATATTTGAATTCAGCCTCGACACCACGTGTTTGTTGTTTGGCAAAATTCGCATAACGACCATAGGGTTCCTCATTCATAGACTGAAAAACAATGCCATCACGCACGTCATTTTGAAAGCCAACAATCCTACCAGACCAATTGCCTATGGCTTGTTCCATACCTAGTTCCCACGTTTCGCCGTATTCCGGCTGTAATGTTTTGTTTCCATAAGGGGAATACAATTGATACAAGGAGGGAGCTTTAAAACTCGTCGCATAATTGGCAAAAATCTTAGATTTTGCCGCAAATGTCCAGTAAGGATTTACGTTATAAGTAAGCGATTGCCCAAAAAGAGAGTGCGTATTCCAACGAACTCCTGCCTCTATACCAGCCCGATCCGTATGCTTTTGTAGGGTGACGTAATTACCCCAAAGCTGTATATTGGCTAAGTCTGCATTAATTTCAGGCGAGTCATACCGACCAAAAGTACTAATCGAAAAATCAGATTGATTCGAGGCTTGATGCCGAAACTCAGAACCCAATAAGCCGGTGATTCCAAAAGGAAGGCGCCATTTGGCATAAACCTCAGCCCCTTGATTCGTGCCCTCATAAGTGGATTCACTATAGTTTGAATAGGAGTTCGCCGGTATGGACAAGGAATCGTTCCTGAAATTCCGTTGGGTTACATCATGAAATGCGCGTAAAAACAAATCACCTTGGGTAAACTGCGTGTGCCATTGACCACGAAACGCATAATTGGTGGCTCTAGACGTAAAATCCAAATCGTCCGTGAATGGCCCCGCATCTAAATTTCCCCGGTATTTTTCGCCTTGATAACTTAAATCCCAATCATTCCGTTTACCCACTGAGCTACCTAAACGAATCCGCAGATTTTGTTGGCGAATGCCATCCTTTTCTGCTTGATCTGCTGCTGCTGAAAAACCATTGGTACGCATATTTTGAGCAGAAACACCCAAACGAAATTTGCCTGCATTGTTCTGAAGCGTGATCGATTGGGCATGCGTCCCAAGGCCACCACCCTGCAGCGTCATGGTATTACTCGAACGACCCGTCACCAAATTAATGACACCTGCCATGGCATCAGACCCATATAAAGTTGACTGGCCACCTTTCATAATTTCGATCCGTTCCAAATTTGCCAAATTAATTAAATTCCAATCCATGACGGATGAGATATGGGATGGGTCATTTGCTGGAAATCCATCAATCAATAATAAAACATGGCCCGTATTTGCCCCTCGGACATAGATTTCTTGGTTTGTCCCGGGAGCACTTCGAGAACCCACGACAGAAATGCCAACCGTTTCTTGCAGCAATTCACCTAAACCCTTACCTAAACTCGCTTGAATTTGTTGGCGCGATATAATCGAAACGACTTTTCCTGTCTGCGCTAGTTTCGCTGGAAATTTACTGGCTGATACTTGAACTTCAGCTAAGGTAGAATCGGTCAATGATTTTGTTTGTCCTAGCATGGAATGAAACCCACACAGGAATAAAGTAGCGATTGCAATCGCTGTTGGTAATTTGAACATTTTTTTGCCCCATGGGCGTGAAAAGAAAAACGTAATCGAACGCTCGACCCCAGCTCATCCTCCGTAAAACAGGGTCAAGGATCATTCAAGGCAGGTCTCCTGACTCACTTCCGATTCTTTTCAGTCTTCCCAGCCGAAGCCAGTGACACGAGGTTGAAAAGCATTTTGAAAGCTTACAGTTGCGGGGACAGTTCCAGCTTTTCACTGAATTCCCTATTAAGCAGCAAATCACGGATGATTTGATACACCTTAAACTGATACAAACTTAGTAATTTTTATCTAGAACTTGATTTTTATTCCAACTTATCAACTTTCTATTCTGTCAATTCCTATTAATTTCTCTTCTTTGCAGCCTAAACCTCATCCCATGGAAACTATAAACCGATGCCTTTGGCCTGGAAATGACCCACTATATCAAGCCTATCATGACCATGAATGGGGAAAGCCATTGCATGATGATCAGGCCCTATTTGAGTTGCTCATTTTAGAAGGTTTTCAGTCCGGTTTATCATGGATTACCATCCTGCGCAAAAGGGATTTTTTCCGAGAAGCTTTTGAGAATTTTGATTATCGGTTGCTGGCGAATTGGACTGAAGAATCGCTTAAAAGCCAGCTAGAAAATCCGCAGATCATAAGAAACCGACTTAAAATCTGGTCTGTCCGCACGAATGCGCAGGCATTTATTCGAATTCAGGAAAAATTTGGTAGCTTTGACCGATTTATATGGGCTTTCGTGAACGATCAGCCCATCCAAAATCATTTCACTTCACATGAGGCTTTGCCTGCAAGTACCGAGTTATCGGAACGAATGAGTAAAGAATTGAAGAAATTGGGATTTAAATTTGTAGGTCCCACCATCTGCTACTCATTTATGCAAGCCGCCGGCTTAGTGAATGACCACATAACCAGTTGTTTCCTTTACGCTAACACATAGAATGAATTCAAGGATCGTCATCATACCGACCTACAATGAGATCGAAAACATCCAAGCCATCATCGAAAAGGTGTTGAGTTTAGAGCCTGTTTTTGATTTATTGATCGTTGACGATGGCTCACCTGATGGAACTGCTTCAGCAGTTAAGCGCCTACAAACTCAACACCCAAATAGAATTCATCTACTTGAACGTAAAGGGAAATTAGGATTAGGAACAGCTTATATTGCCGGATTTAAGTATGCATTGGAGCATGGATATGAATACATCTTTGAGATGGATGCCGACTTCTCGCACAATCCGGATGATTTAGTTCGCTTGTATGATGCCTGTCATGAAAACGGTGCATTTATGGCCATTGGGTCGCGCTATATCAATGGTGTCAATGTGGTCAATTGGCCTATCGGGCGTGTATTGATGTCTTATTTTGCTGGACATTACGTTCGATTCGTCACGGGCATGCCAGTCCAAGATGCGACAGCCGGTTTTGTTTGCTATAGAAGACGTGTTTTGGAAACGATTCCATTGGATCAAATCAAATTCATTGGGTACGCATTTCAAGTAGAAATGAAGTTTACGACCTGGAAGTATGGATTTAAAATGACTGAAGTGCCTATTATTTTTACGGACCGAACAAAAGGAACGAGTAAGATGTCAGCGAATATATTTCAAGAAGCGATATTTGGTGTTATCCAGATGAAAATAAGCAGTTTGTTTAAGCGTTACCAAGCATCGTAATGGACTACTCAATTCTTAAATCCTTACATATTATTTTCGTCATCAGCTGGTTTGCAGGCTTGTTTTATCTGCCGCGTTTACTCGTCTACCATGCCGAAGCACAAGAAAAAGAGGCCAACGAAAAAGCCATTCTTTCGGCACAGTTTTCCAAAATGGAAAAACTGCTTTTCAATGCCATCATGATTCCAGCGATGTTTTTAACATGGATTACGGGATTGAGCTTGATTTACCTTTCTTGGTGGGATTCTTTCGCTTCACATGCTTGGCTTCATTTAAAATTAGCATTTGTGGTGGGCATTACGATTTACCACTTTGTTTGTCGGCATTTCATCCGCCAATTCCAAAAAGAAAATTTCATCATTTCAGGCCCTCAATTGCGCTTGTTCAATGAAATCGCAACCATACTGCTTGTAGCGGTAGTCTTTCTCGTGGTAACGAAAAACACGACTGATTTAACGCAGATATTGCTGGGATTTGTAATTTTTGCCATCGTGATCATGGCCGCGGTGAAGGTCGTTAAGAAATACCGATCTAACGCATAGCGCGATCCATATCGCGTTTGACATCTTTCTCTTTAATGTCATCTCGTTTATCAAAGGTCTTCTTTCCTTTGGCTAATGCGATATTCAATTTAGCATAACCCTTGTCTGAAATAAACAGGCGCGTAGGAATAATCGTTAAACCTACGTTTTTGAGTTCTTTTTGCAGCTTGGTTAATTCACGTTTAGACATTAACAGCTTGCGATCGCGTAGCGGGTCATGATTATAATGGGTTCCCTCATCATACGCTGAAATGTGCATATTGCGCACATATAGCTCATCTTGAAAAAACAAGCAATAGCCATCGGTCAAATTCGCTTTGCCTTGTCGGATCGATTTAATCTCTGTACCAGTCAATACCAAGCCGGCCGTAAACGTATCCACGAATGCATATTCGAAGGATGCGCGTCGGTTTTTAATTTCGACTTGTTTTTGAATTTTTTCTTTGGCCATGGATTAAAAACAAAAAAGCCACACAGCAAAAACTGCGTGGCCTTTAACACGAGTTATTTATTACTTATCGCCTTTTTTAGCAGCGTATTCTTTATTCAGACCTTCTACTAATTTTTGAGTTACATCTACCGAAGCATCAGCGAATAAAATACCGCCACCTACTTTCGAATAACCCAATACGAATTCGTATTTATTTTCTTTATTTACTTTAGCGATATACTCACGAATGTTGTTGTACAACTCTTCGTTTTTCTTTGCTTGCTCTTGTCCTAATTCAGCTTGTTTTTGCTGCGAATATTGTTGCAATTCAGCACCTTTCTTTTTCAAAGTCATGTCAGCTGCTTGCAATTGCGCTTGCGTCATCGCTGAAGCACGCTGCTGGATTGCTTGCAATTCAGCTTGCAAAGCACGCTCTTTTTGACCTAGGTCAACTTGTAAGCGATATCCTTTATTTTCAAACTCTTTTTGTGCGTCTTTGTAAAACTGGTAGTTCGTTAATAACGAATCGGAATTAACAAATACGATGCGCTTACCGTCTGCAGTTGTTGCGCTTGCACTTCCACTTGTGCTTGGTTTAAAAAATGAATAGCCTACTACTATTGTCAAAATGGCTAACCAAACGTAAGCGATACTTGGATTTTTCACGAGATTAAATTTTTGTTTTTAAAGAATGGTAAATATACAAGGTCAAAATTGATTGTCCTAAAATTTTATTATTTCTGTCTTAATCGAGCGCCAGCCCACACCCACAATCCGGTTGTTAAACCACCTATGATGCCTGTCACCACATATAAAAGAGACACTTGACCCTTTAATGGTAGCAACGATGCCATCCGACTGGGGAGGGTACTCGGATGTCCCAATGCCGTATAATAGGCTGCTAAGGTCCATAAAATAAATCCAGCCGCAAAACCAATAACAAAAGAGCCTTTCGTTTTCATGCCCAACACATACGCGATGATGGCAGCTGAAATACCCATAGCATACCAAGGGAGATACATGCCAATTATGGCTCCTACGACAACAATGACAAGCGTTAATCCAAGCGAATATTTCATACTATTGAACAGATAAAGTTAATTTTTTACGAATGCGATTTGATGATTGAGTTGGTTGATCCAAATAGAGCAATGGTTTCAATTCTCCCTTTGCCCAGGTGTCAATTAAATCATCGTAATGCGCACTACCCGGATTTCCGGATTGACCACCCGGATAAATTCCATAACCTTTCGGAGTGCCTTTTTTAGATAACTCCACAATAAAGCGCCAAGATGGACCCGTCCGTGTAGTTGTGGCATTGACGATTGAACCACCACCGCCAACTGGAATATGTAAGCGACTTAACGCATCCATACCCGGAATTAAATGCCGCACACCTGTTTCCTTTTGTTTATACCAGGCCCACTCAGCTCCTAATGGACCATGATGCTTCTTTAAGGTATCCAAGGCTGCTTGAAATGATCCAGATACAATATCGCGCATCGTCTCCTTTTTATTTTTCGTCTTCACATTATCCCACCAGCGCGCGGATCCTTCATGCTCTAGTAAATGAATGGTGCGATCCATGGCAGGACGGTTCATTGGCACTTTTTCATCTGAGTCAAATTCGTCATCCCACAAGAATGATTGCAAAGTAAGCACCCAAGTTTCAAAAATTGTCGCTCCTACCGACTCAGAAGAATTCTGCAAATTCCAACGCTTTAACTCGTCTAATGCCTTGTCTTTAGAATCTACTTGTGCTAATAATAAGGGCAATAATTTGCGTGCACGAATGTTGAAATTATCATTTTGTAACCCGCGTAAAGAGTCCACCGTAATTTTACTCATAGCCGCTAAGCGCTCATTGATTCTTCGGCCGCGTTCCGATGGGGCATATTGCCAGCCTAGGTAATACGGATAGGCAGGATCGGTTGAAAATTGGTTCGCTGAGCTAACGAAACCACGCACCGGATTTTTCACGTGTGGATTGTGTGCCTGTGGAATGAATCCTTGCCAGTCGGCAGCTGGATCCGTCCCATCCATTAAATACTTTCCTTGTAATTTCGATTTCAAAGGAAACTTTCCATTTACCCAAAGTGCAATATCTCCCTCATTACTTGCAAACACAAAGTTTTGAGCGGGTGCCGCATAATAGGTAAGCGCTTCTGTATAATCGGAGTAGTTTTTAGCGCGATTTAGTTTGTAAAAGGTGGTTAATTCTTGTGACTTTTCGTGCGCAATCCAGCGGAGCGCATGGCCAACAGGGATATTCGATTTGAACGCTTTTTCATGACTCAAATAAACGACAGGACCGTGGTGGGTAAAGAACACGGTATCAACAAAATCTTTCTTGCCTTTGATTTTGAAAGTTTCAATACGGAGTTTGGTTTTTTTCCATTGACCACCGTGCCAGTACTCAAGTTTGGAAGCGTCTTTGAATTTTACTTGATACCAGTCGAGCACATCAGAACCTACATTCGTCACGCCCCAAGCGATATCTTTGTTAAAACCTGTAATCACATTCGGTGTTCCTGGCATGGTCGAACCATATACGTTAACCCCTGGGGCAACGAGTTGTACTTGATACCAAATCGAAGGAAGTGATAAGGTTAAATGCGGATCATTCGCTAAGATGGGCATGCCTGAAACTGTTTTATTTCCTGAAACGGCCCAGTTATTCGAACCGATATTAGGATCTTTTTCTGGTGTTTGCATCGAGCTACCTAGCCCCATAAAATCTTTTGGACTCGCAGGAATAGGTACTGGCTTGAAATCGATAGGTGAACCTGATGGAATAATTGGGCTTTCTTCAAAGGGGTAATTGGGGAATAGATCTTCGGCAACTTCACGGCCATATTGGCGTAAAATATTTGTCATTTTCAAGTCATCTGTTCCTGAAGCTAACACAAAAGACATATTCTTTAAGAACAGCGCACTTTTAATCGGCGACCAAGGTTCTGGTGAATAATTCAATAATTTATATTCAAGCGGTAGATTACGCTCATCGAGTGAATTAATGTAGGCGTTCACTCCATCCGAATAAGCTTCCAAGGCAACCTTCGCTTTCGGGTCAGCTTTCATCCCCTCAAAGGATTGTTCCGCCCCATAAACAGAACCCATGCGGCGTTGGAATTGATCTGATGCTAGACCTTTGTCTCCAACGATTTCGGATATTCGTCCCCCAGCAAAATGCGTTTGAAACTCCATTTGCCATAAGCGATCTTTGGCCGTTAAATAGCCTTGCGCCAGATACAAATCGTGATCATTTTCAGCAAAAATATGCGGGATTCCCATTTCATCGTAAACAACCTTAACCGGTTTTTGAAGACCCGGAATTTGTAAATTTTCATCCGTTGGCTCGCCTGTTTCCGGTGCCTCCGCATTTACCCAAAAACCATGAAACGGACTTAAGAATTTTCCGAAAGGCGGTATCGTACCCCAGGAGTTTGACAAAACGTATGTAACACAAAGTGTAATGAGCAGTGGGAATACCTTTTTAACTAGGTTCATAGAAACGATTGATGATGAACGATAAATTTTCTAAGATTTTTTTTACTTTTAGAAAGGCAATTTTACGCAATTGTCACAGAACCAACAAATGTTTTGATTTAATTAAAAATAAGGCAACTAAGTTTATACATGAAAAGAAGACAATTTCTGCAATCCGCAGGCCTAATGGGAGCTGCAAGTACGTTGGCCTCCACTCCAAGTTCTGAACCCATCATTATTGCTACTTGGAAAAATGAGGAAGCAACAAAAGCTGGCTGGGACAAAATCATGCAGACGGGTAAATCCTTAGATGGCGTCGAAGCTGGGGCATGGGTGCCTGAAGCAAATCCAGAAGAAACTACGGTTGGATATGGTGGTTATCCTGATCGCGATGGTCACGTTACGTTAGATGCTTGCATCATGGATCACTTGGGCAATGCGGGGTCTGTTACGTTTTTAGAGGGAATCATGCACCCAATATCGGTGGCGCGCGCGGTGATGGAAAAGACACCTCACGTTATGTTATCAGGTGCTGGGGCCTTACAATTTGCCTTATCACAAGGGTTTAAGCAACAGAATTTGCTCACTGAGAAATCTAAAAAGGCTTGGGAGGCATGGAAGAAGGAGTCCAAATATGAGACGAAAGTTAATATCGAGCGGCACGACACGATAGGCTTATTAGCCCTTGGAAAATCAGGCGAAATCGCAGGAGCTTGTTCCACGAGTGGCATGGCGTTTAAAATGCATGGCCGCGTGGGCGATTCGCCGATTATCGGTGGAGCTGTTTTTTGCGATGATGAGGTTGGCGGTGCTTGTGCCACCGGGTTAGGAGAATTTGTCATGAAGACATTAGGCTCATTTTTGATTGTTGAATTTATGCGACAAGGGATGTCGCCCCAGCAAGCCTGTGAAGCGGCTATCATGCGGATTGTGAAACGTTATAAATACCAAGAATTTCAAGTGGGATATTTGGCCTTGAACAAAAAAGGCGAATACGGTGCTTATTCTATTCAAAAAGGGTTTAATTTCACTATTACGAAAAATGGCGTTACTCAAGTAATTGAGAGTGGTTATTACATGTCCTAGACTTATGGAAAGAAAAGTTACCGAAAAGAAGAAGTTTTTAGTGGAAGTCGCTTGGGAGACGTGTAACCAAGTTGGCGGTATCTATACCGTCATTCGGACCAAAGTCCCGGCAATGGTCGAGAAATGGGAACAAGATTATTTATTGCTTGGGCCTTATTTTACACAAACTGCCGCGGCGGAATTTGAACCTTTAGCTATTGATTTAGAAACACCCGTAGGTCGAGCGGTCGACTGGATGCGCGCTCAAGGGATGGAGGTTCATTACGGAAACTGGCTCATCACGGGAAAACCCAAGATTGTCCTTTTCGATTTAGCTTCTCTAATGAACGAGGTAGATATCATCAAAGGTCGCATTTGGGAAAACCACAAAATCTCGACACTTGGCGTAGAGGAGTTAGTGAATCAAACAATCGTTTTCGGGGAGCTCATTCGTCTTTTCTTAAGCCAGTTGGCCGTCGAAAACAAGGCCAAAAAAGACGTCATTGTTCATTTTCACGAATGGATGGCCTCTACGTGTATTCCCGATTTACGTAAAGAAAAAGTAAAAATCTCCACGGTATTTACGACGCATGCCACGATGCTGGGAAGGTATTTAGCTGGAAATGTGCCCAACTTTTATGATGTCTTAGACACCTTCGATTGGAGTAAAGAAGCCAAACATTATGGGATTGAGGCACAAGCTTCTTTCGAACGGGCAGCAGCTCAAAAAGCGGATGTGTTAACCACCGTATCTGATATTACTGCTAAAGAATGTGTGGCATTTTTGGGCAGAATACCTGAATTAATTTTGCCAAACGGTCTGAATATTCAGCGTTTTGCAGCCATACACGAACACCAAAACTTGCATTCACTTTACAAAAAACGGATTTCGGATTTTGTGATGGGTCACTTTTTCCAGAATCAACCTTTTGATCTGGATCAAACCTTATATTTATTCACTTCAGGACGATTTGAATATTCAAATAAAGGATACGATTTAACATTGGATGCGTTAGAGATCTTGAATCGAAAAATGAAAGAATCTGGTTCGCGCAAGACGGTGATAATGTTTTTTATCACCAAGCAGCCTTACCATTCCATCGATCCAGAGGTTTTGCATTCACGCGCAGTCTTAGACGAAATTCGCGAAAACTGCCAAGCTATTGAAAAGGAAGTTGGCGAGAAGTTATTCCAAGCCTCCGCTGCCTCCAAAGATTTAACGTTGCCTGATCTAAATGATTTTGTAGGGGAATATTGGAGATTGCGTTTACGCCGAACCGTTCAAACTTGGAAAACGAATGCACGCCCAAAAGTTGTCACGCACCTACTTAAACAGGAGGATGACATCATACGCAATTTACATCGGACGCAATTGTTGAATCATGCGGAGGATAAGGTAAAGGTGGTTTACCATCCTGATTTTATTGTGTCTACCAATCCGTTGTTTGGGCTTGATTATGGCCAATTTGTTCGTGGTTGCCATTTAGGAGTCTTCCCTTCATATTATGAACCTTGGGGCTATACGCCATTGGAATGTATGGCGCGCGGTGTACCTACGGTTACGTCTGACCTATCGGGTTTTGGGGATTACATGATGCAAATTATGCGGGATTATGAGCAATGGGGAGTCAGTGTAGTGAATCGAAAAACGCAGAACTATCAAGAATCCGCAGAGCAGTTGGCCAATTTACTTTTCAAATTCGTCCAACAAAGTCAGCGAGATCGCATCATGCAACGGAATCGCGTGGAGAGTATTGCCGATACGTTTGATTGGTCAAATCTTCGTGGATATTACGACACGGCGCATGAGCTTGCGGTGATGAAACGCCGGAAATAGATTATCAGTTTTTTAGGTTCAAAAATCCTCCTCACTCCTTACCTTTGGCAATCCTCCAAGGTTTGCCAAAGGTAGGTGGGAAATATGCTTTAGAGCCTCGCGTTGCGACAAAGGCATCAACTCATTTTCCGCTACAAATTCGCAGACCCAGTCGGCATTCGTACGTGCATATTGACGCAAAATCCAACCAATCGCTTTTTGAATAAAAAATTCCTTTGAGGTACGCAAGGATAAAATAACAGCCGATAAGAGCTCGAGATCAGTTTTTGACTTGTAGCCCAATTGAAACAAAATACAGAGCCGTTGGTGCCAAAAAACCGGCGAAGCCATCCAACGCGCAACCCAAACATCCCGCTCCCCAGGAAAACGCAAAAAATAAGCTCCCAACACTTTCGGACCTAACACATCCACCACGTCCCACCAGCTTTGCTCATCTACCCAGCGATCAATCAACTCAGGGAGTCGTTTGTCCCAACATTTTTGAGCCGACATCAGGTAATCCATTGCGGCATATTGAAATTCCCTTTCAGGCATGGCAAATAACTCCGAACAAACCTCAAACCAATCTCCACATTGGCCATATTTTTTATTAATGGCCTTAAAAACGAACGAACGTTCTGGTTTTTTAATCCCAATAAACGGAAATTGATCCCGCATGTAGGCACGCATCCAATAGGCGTTTTCTGGATGATCCAACGCGTAAAATGCAGCTGTTAACTCCTTGACAAAACTCATCGATTTGAAAAATACAAATTACCCTGTAAGCCACTTTCAGTTACTGCCCAACTAGAGGCATCAAAAGGCTTGTATTGGATATCCACAAAATTGATCTCGTAGAAATTCTTCCAATTCACCCGATCTCGATCCAGCTTTCGGATACGATTTGCAGACACATTAGTCACTGTTAATTCTATGTGATTGGACGTCTTTAAAACACCTGTCGGAACGTGAATCTGATATGGAAGTGACCAAACCTTGCCCAGATCTTTGCCATTGATTTTCACGTGTACCCAATCGCGCACCTGATCTAGATGAAGGACTTTGGCTTGTGCCAACTGCTCAGCGGACAATTCAAAATCAAATACATAAGTTCCTTTCCCCCAATAATCATGCGTCGATGAATCGCGTGTCCAATAATCCAAGTCCTCCAAAACCATAGATTTCAACTGCTTATCCGGAAAACTAATGGCGACTTTGCCCACCGGCTCAATCGGACTAATCACTTTATCTCCGATCACCTGAACCTTTGACTTCGTCGCGACTCCACGAATCAACATACTTTGGCCAGGTGCCAAATTCAAGAAAAACGATTTATCCTTATTCACATGAACCAACGTTTTCACCTCTGTCATCGGATCGTATAATTCCAAGTCGGCCGTTCCTTTCGCGAGACGAACAGGCCCTTCTGAAAACCGATTGGACAAATTCGCAATGAAATACGCAGCTCCCTGAGGTGAACGCTTTCGAATAAATGAAATTCCTTGGTCGGCAATCGACTCGCGACTAATCCGATAGCGCTCTAAAATATTCGTAGGATCTGAAACCCACCGCATCACCATCGCTTCACGCGCAACATGCCAGCGATCTTTTTGTTCATCCGTCAGGCCATACGAATTTGGCTGAAGCGGCATGTGTTCCAAAAAGTAAACCGGCAAGCCTTGCTTCACCCATTTGGCCCACAATTCCATCGTTTCTAATGAAACAAAATGTGGGGCAGGAATCAACAACATCTTATACTCGGCACCAGAAGCCGTTCTAAACGTCCGCCTTGGAGTGGGCTGTAAGCCTTTCAAGAGTAAATCTGACACATAATCAACTTGGTAACCCTTGTTTTGCATGTGCTCCGACCAATGTCCAAAAGACGTATTTTTCATCCAGTCTCGACTATTGGCATGCAAATCCAAGGGATGTGTTTTCCCTTTTCCATTTCGCTCATGCCAAATGTCCTCCATCGGAAAATACATCAGCACATCTGCATCTGAGGGAAGCGCCTGCAACATTTTTTGGCAATTATCCACATACCGATTTAACTCAGGCAAGGCTTCCCAAAAATGACTTTGCGGATTGAAATTAGTACTTGCATAAAACAACCAACCTGGCCATGCGACCTCGGGAGGCGAATAGGTTGCCCCATGATAAAAAATGTGATTCACGCCACCGATAAAAACCTGATCGACGACTGGCTTAACCTGAGCCAATGAAACTTTAAAGTGATTTCCCAGCCAGGTTGTTGTCTCGGAGGAGACCAATTTCTTACCCGTCAAGTTAGCCGCCGATGAGGCCAATTTCAAGTTCCGCACATCTGGAATCCCAAATCGGACCGAATCGTAATCCGGATCTACTCGATATCCCGGAATATCGAACGGTTTACTGCCAAAAAACTCCGTTTCAGGTATATCAACTGCCGCATATAAATCCAGCAAGTTTCCAGGGGAGCCATGCGCCTGATCACGACTTACAAATCCCATTTGCTTAATCCATGCGGCAAAAGGTTGCGTAAACTCCGTTAACAATAATTGAGCTAACGTTCGATGATAATCTGCCCAAATCGCATTTTCAGCATCCGATTCTGCTTTTGATTTGGCCATCACATCCAGATAGACGCGTAAATCATAGCCATTCATCCGTTGAAATTCCGCGAAAAAATCAGGGGTGTAATTCGCACCATACACTTCATAGGAATCATTATACAAAGCTCTTAAAGGTGCATGCGACTTCTTTAATAAGGGAACAAACGATTCACGGTATTGGGTAAATGCCGACTTACTAAAGTGATCCATCACTAAACCCTCCGCACCCGGAGCTGCCCGCTTGACTTGTTGGTTCGTCAGCGTCTCCAGAAACACATAAACAATTGCTTCCTCCGACCCTGCTTGAAAACTTGCTTTTTTCAAGGACACCAAATCCTCCACAAATACCTTATTCACATAAACAGATGCCGCTTTGGCTTCTTGAGGAACCGTCCAAGATTTGCCTGGCGCGATGGATATGGTTTCAATTTTATAAGATTTGGCAGCGTCTTGTTTTCGAACCTGTGGGCCTCCTAAAGGCCAACCGGTTCCCAGTGTCATGTCGATACCCAAATGCAATCGTTTAGCTTCCTTTAGGACAAAACCAAACTTCTGATTCCAGCCCTCACTTAAATAAGGCTGAAACGTCGACTCGTAGCCTTTAGCTCCATAGATGGGAATAATGTGTAATCCGCCAAAACCTGCTTTGGCAAAAGCCTCCAGATTATGGGTAATGCCGGTTTCGGTTACCGCACTTCCGGGCCACCACCAATACGCCCAAGGCTTAGAAGTAGAAAAAGCAGCAGGAGTTTGCGCTCCAACTGCTTTTGCTATTAGTATAAAAAATAATAGGTATCTGAATTTGATCATACCCCGAATGTCGTTTTTTTAGACAAAACGACCTAACAAATTCTCCAAATATTCTTGCTTTCCAGAGATCATAGCAGGCTCGCCAATCTCAACGGCAATTTGATACAAATCTTCCAATTTAAGCTTACCCGCCTCAAAATCAGCACCTTTACCCGAATTGAAACTTGCATAACGCGCTGCTTTCAAGCGATCCATTTCACCATGGGAAGCTAATTTGTCCGCAATAATCAACGAGCGCGCAATCGTGTCCATTCCTCCAATGTGCGCATAGAATAAATCTGCAGCATCTGTTGAATTACGGCGACGCTTGGCATCAAAGTTGATACCTCCACCCGCTAATCCACCTTGCTTTAAGATGATTGACATGGCTTCAGCCCATTCGTAAATATCGGTTGGGAACTGATCCGTATCCCATCCATTCTGATTATCACCGCGATTTGCATCGATTGAAGCTAACATGCCCGCATCGGAAGCAACTTGGCACTCATGGGCAAAAGTGTGACCCGCTAAAGTCGCGTGATTCACTTCTAAGTTTAATCCAAATTCCGACAACAAGTCAAACTCGCGCAAGAAACCGATAACGGTTGCTGCATCGTAATCGTATTGATGTTTCGTAGGCTCGCATGGTTTTGGCTCTATAAAGAACTTTCCTTTGAATCCATTACGGCGTGCATATTCTACACAAGTGTGCAACATCCGCGCAAAATGTTCCCGCTCACGCTTCATATCGGTATTCAATAGAGTCATATACCCTTCACGACCTCCCCAGAACACATATCCGCCGCCACCCAATTTGATTGTCGCGTCGATCGCCCCTTTTAATTGAGCTCCTGCATGCGCAACTACTTCAAAATTAGGATTCGTAGACGCACCGTTCATATAGCGCTCATTCGAAAATAAGTTGGCCGTTCCCCACAATAACTTCACTCCGCTTTCCGCTTGTTTTTTCTCGAAAATATCCGTGATGAATTTCATTCGATCCGTGAATTCCTTTGGATCATTGTGCCCTTCGATGGCATCTACATCGTGAAAGCAGTAAAATGGTGCACCAATTTTAGTGATAAATTCAAATGCAGCATCTGCTTTATCGGCAGCACGCTGACGCGCATCAGACGCAACATCCCAAGGATAATGATGTGTACCTGGACCAAATGGATCAGCACCATCACCGCAGAAAGAGTGCCAATAAGCAATAGCGAAGCGCAAATGCTCCTTCATGGATTTACCGGCAATAATTCGATTTTCATCGTAATAGCGAAATGCTAAGGGATTATCTGATTCAGGACCTTCAAATTTGATTTGACCAATTCCTTTGAAATATTCTTTTTGTCCAATTAATACGCTCATGTGTTTTGAAAAATAGGATGTTTTTTTGCTTGATAAGCTCCAAAACTACAAATTCTAGCGTTTAATCCAAACGCTATCGGTTAATTTTTTAGCATAGTGTAGCACAGTTAGTATATATATAATGGTATGATTACAAATAGTTTTTTTTATTTTTGGCAAAACACTACTTCATTATGTATAAACTTATTAAGGTTAGTTTGTTGCTAATCATCGCATTGCCAACATTCGCGCAAACGGCATTTAATGCCAACGGTCGTTTCGAACAATTGGAATCGACCCTTCCTACACCCAATTCGTATCGCACAGCAAGTGGATCTCCAGGAAAAGATTATTGGCAACAACGTGCTGACTACGACATCAAGGTGGAATTGGATGACATAAACCGCAAGATTACGGGAACGGAAACCATTACCTATTTCAATAATTCTCCGGACGAATTACCTTATTTGTGGATTCAATTAGACCAAAATCTATTTGAGAAAAATTCGGCAAGCAAAACAACTGCGACGGGTGAAATCAAAAATGGCATTCCAGCGTCTGCTTTCAAAGATCTGACCAACCCCAAAGATTTTGGGTATAAAATTACCGCAGTGAAAGATGCGAAAGGGAATCCTTTACGCCACACCATTAATCAAACGATGATGCGCATCGATTTAACCACTCCAGTAAAATCGGGCGGATCAGTGAGCTTTAACATCGACTGGAATTATTTGATTACGGAATACTATGGCCGTTCGGGCTATGAGTTTTTTACCAAAGACGGAAATGCGAATTACTTTATTGCACACTGGTTCCCGCGTATGGCCGTTTACAATGATGTGTATGGCTGGCAACACAAACAATTCTTGGGCCAAGGCGAGTTTACCTTAAACTTTGGTAACTATAAAGTAGCCATTACAGCACCAAACGACTTGGTCGTAGGCGCCGGCGGAGAATTAGTTAATCCGAATCAAGTCATGACCTCGACCCAATTAAAGCGTTGGGAGCAAGCAAAAACAGCCACACGTCCGGTAGAAATCGTGACGCAAGCTGAAGCCGAGGCGGCTGAGAAAGGT
>JAIXRT010000156.1 GCA_027485075.1 Cytophagaceae bacterium | reverse complement strand
TCTAGCCTTTTTCGTGCCATTTATGGGTACGAGCACCCTAGCCTTCGTCGGACTGTTTTTGGTATTGAATTTCCGAATCCGGTAGGTTTAGCTGCAGGTTTTGACAAAAATGCTGTTTTGGTAGATGAGTTGGCCGCATTAGGGTTTGGTTTCATCGAAGTGGGAACGGTTACGCCCAAGCCACAAGATGGAAATGAGAAACCACGTTTATTTCGTTTGCCAGAAGATTCGGCCATTATTAATCGCATGGGATTCAATAATGATGGTTTGGCTCAAATGAAAAAACGTTTAGAGTCTAGGCAGGCTCCTGTGATCATTGGGGGTAATTTGGGAAAAAATAAAGTGACACCCAATGAATTAGCTGATGATGATTACTGCCAAGGATTCGAAACATTATATCCCGTGGTGGATTATTTTGTGGTCAATGTAAGTTCGCCTAACACGCCTAATTTACGTGCATTACAGGAAAAAGAGCCGTTGAAGCAATTACTTTCACGCCTTCAAGATTTGAATCAGCGTAAACCAAAATTGAAACCCATATTATTGAAAATTGCACCAGATTTGACGAATGAGCAATTGGATGATGTAGTTGACATTGTATTAGAGACAGGTATTGCAGGTTTGATTGCCACCAATACGACACTTTCCCGGGAGGGTTTGCTTTCTGATCCTGCCGTAACGGCAGAAGCTGGGGGTCTAAGTGGAAAGCCGGTAGGTGATAGGTCTACAGAGGTTATTGCGTACATCCATAAAAAATCAAAAGGAAAGATTCCAATGATTGGGGTTGGGGGTATTCATTCTGCTAATGATGCAATAGAAAAGTTACGTGCTGGGGCATCTTTAGTTCAGATTTATACCGGTTTTATTTATGAAGGGCCAGGATTAATTCAAGAAATTAATCGTGCCATTGTTTCTGAAGGACTTTAATATTTGATTTTGTAAATCAAATCAAAAAGTCGAAATTTATACGTTATTATTACTTCTGCATTAGATGGCCAAAAAGATTGTTAATCCAACCAGTACGCTTCAAATTAATTTTGATAAAGAATCGAAAAAAGACCGTGTTCCAGGTGAGGTTTCTTATCGTATCCGATTGATTTTAGGTTGGTTTTTGTTTTTCATAGGAACTTTATTGACGCTTGCTTTTGTCTCGAATTTTGTGGTGGGTTTGGCTGACCAAAGTGAAGTGGAATTAGGTGCTGCTGATGTGATTGCGGGTTCAGATATTCCCGTAAAAAACTGGGCGGGTTTGTTAGGAGCCAAAATTGCCCATTTTTTTATCTTCCGTACTTTTGGTTGGTCTTCTTTGCTCTTGATTCCTTTATTTTTTTTGTCAGGACTTAAGCTAGCATATAAGCGTGAAATCTACCCGGTTGATCGCTTATCGTGGCAAGTATTATTTTACATTATCTGGGGTAGTTTAATTTCAGGTTTTCTAGTGTTTCAATTAGAATTACCACATTCTTTTGGGGGTGGTGTAGGCTTTTTCATCACGGAGAAGTTGACACAGTTAATCGGCTACTTATCCATTTTCTTGGTGCTTTTTTTAGGCTTGGTATTCTTCGTGCTCTTTTATCAATGGAATCCTTCGAAACCTAAAGTAGCTCCAGTTGTTGCCGGAATTTCGGATGTAGAAGGTGGTGTCGCTTCAGAATTAGATGAATCATTTATTGATGATGATGAGACATTTCATGTCGATAATGAGGATTTAGAAACGTATCGTCCACATGTTCCTCCTGTTAAACTAGAGGATGAATTAGCTGACGCGCTGCCTGCAGATTTGCCTGTTATCGAGGAGCAACTAGCTGATAATGCGTTAGAGGAGGTGGATGATACCCCGTTTACATTTAAGGTAGCAGATGAAGATGATGCAGCCATTGAGGAAGTAGAAGAGGCTCCGATGAACTCGGCTGTTCAGGCGAATGATTTAGTAGCTCAGTTTGGTTTATATGATCCTACTGCGGATCTACCTAAATATGTGTATCCTACATTAGATTTATTAAAAGAATACGATCAGAAGAATCAGACAACTCAGGTGACCATGGATGAGTTGAAAGAGAATAAGGAAAAGATTGTGGAGACGCTTTTGAATTATGGAATCGGTATTCAGAAGATTGAGGCAACGATTGGACCCACAGTTACGTTGTATGAAATTGTTCCTAAAGCAGGTGTTCGCGTAAGTAAAATTACTTCATTAGAAGATGATTTGTCACTGTCGTTAGCCGCTATGGGAGTTCGTATTATTGGCCAAATGCCAGGTAAAGGAACGATTGGTATTGAAGTGGCCAACAAGAACCGCGAGATGGTTCCAGTTCGTGCAGTGATAGGTTCTGAGAAATTCCAAAAGTCGACATACGATTTGCCAATTACCTTAGGCAAGACTATTTCGAATGAAATATTTGTAGCTGATTTAGCCAAAATGCCTCACTTGTTGATGGCTGGCGCCACTGGTCAGGGTAAGTCGGTGGGTCTCAACATGTTATTGACTTCGTTAATTTACAAGAAGCACCCAGCAACGTTGAAGTTTGTTTTGGTGGATCCTAAAAAGGTGGAGCTTTCTTTATTTAATAAATTGGAACGTCACTTTTTAGCTTGTTTACCAGATTCTGCGGAGGCTATTATTACCGACACCAAAAAGGTTGTAGCCACGTTGAATTCCCTTTGTAAGGAGATGGATATGCGCTATGACAAGTTGAAAATAGCGGGTTGTCGGAATATCAAAGAGTATAATCAGAAATTCATTAATCGTCGGTTGAATCCGAATGAGCATGATTTCATGCCATACATCGTGTTGGTGATTGATGAGCTGGCCGACTTGATGTTGACCGCCGGAAAAGAAGTAGAACATCCGATTGCACGTTTGGCGCAATTGGCGCGAGCGATTGGTATTCACTTAGTCGTTGCGACACAACGTCCTTCTGTAAACGTCATTACGGGTACAATTAAGGCCAACTTCCCTGCGCGTTTATCGTTTAAGGTTATGTCTAAAATTGACTCGCGTACGATTTTAGATGCAGGTGGTGCGGATCAATTGGTTGGCATGGGTGACATGCTATTATCGATGGGTTCGGAAGTAATCCGTCTGCAATGTGCGTTTGTGGACACACCAGAGGTAGAGGAGATTTGTGATTTTATCGGGAACCAACAAGGGTATACGACAGCATATTTATTGCCTGAGGCGGATTCGGAAGAGATGGGAGGTCAGGATCGTGGAGATATCGATTTAGGAGATCGGGATGCTTATTTTGATGAGGCGGCTCGTTTGGTCGTGATGCATCAGCAGGGAAGTACCTCGTTAATTCAGCGTAAATTGAAATTGGGTTATAACCGTGCAGGCCGACTCATCGATCAGTTAGAAGCGGCAGGTATTGTTGGCTCGTTTGGTGGATCCAAAGCCCGTGAAGTTTTGGTTAAATCGGAAACTGAACTAGAAGAAATTTTGAAAAATCTATAAGTATGAAACAGGTAATTGTATTCGTTTTTCTTAGTTTATCTGCTTTTGCTCAATCGAATTCAGCGGTTAGTTTGATTGACAAGATGCAGCAGAAGTATAAAGGGATGGGATCGTTTTCGGCCAATTTCTCCTATCAAACGGACGGGAATGCCCCGATGTCTGGTTCAATTACGGTGAAGGGGACCAAGTTTAGATTGAAGACGGCAGGCCAAGAGATCTTTAATAATGGAAAGGAAGTGGCTACGTATATTAAGGAAATTAACGAAGTCAATCTTTCCTCGTTTGATCCTGCGGATGGTGATTTAAATCCAGCAAAAATTTACACATTTGACAAGAAGGGTTACAAGTTTAAATTAGTGTCACAAGCAGGCGGAATCGCGACGGTAGATATGTCTCCTAGTGCTAAATCGACTCAAGTTAAACAGATTACGCTTAAAATAAATACGGCTGATTATACCGTCAAAGAATGGACGATTGTCAATAAGGAAGGTAAAAAGCAGGTATTCAAGGTGACTAAATTAAATCCCAAAGCGGGTGTAAATGATGCTTATTTTACGTTTAGTAAAAAGGCATTCCCCGGAGTAGAGGTGAATGATTTAAGATAGAAAATAAATGTAGAGACGCGATACTTCGCGTCTTTTTTTGTGCATTACTATAATTAAACCAATTGAAGCACTAACTGCTTCATGATTTCCAAACCGTCGGTATTATTCAAATCTGGATCGGCAGCACGTTCTGGGTGTGGCATTAACCCGAATACATTGCGACCTTCATTACAAATTCCAGCAATGTTTAATAAACTACCATTGGGGTTAGCAGATTCAGTCACTTGGCCCGCCTCGTCGCAATAGTAAAACAATATTTGATCATTTGCCTGCAAGGAAGCTAAGGTCGCTTCATCAGCAAAATAGCGGCCCTCTGCGTGTGCAATTGGTATTTTATAGGCTTTGTTTAAATCTAATTCTTGGGTTAAAAGGGCATTGTTTGTGGC
>JAIXRT010000129.1 GCA_027485075.1 Cytophagaceae bacterium | reverse complement strand
AGCTAAACTTAAAAAGTTTAGCGATGCAGGCGGGACAAAAAGTGGTGACTGTCCGACGACGCCAGAAACCGATTGTTCAGGTTGTTTCGGTATAAATCTTTTTAACATAATTTTTCGCAATAGATGGATCTCAACAAAGAGAGCTGATGCTCTGGGGCAAAATCCTTCTTATACCGTTTTAATCCATTATCTGCCATTTGAGCACGCAAAGAAGGATTGAGCGCAAGGCGGGTTAGGGCGCCAACAAGTGCCGCCTTGTCATGAGGAGGGATGAGAAGGCCGGAGACTTCGTGCTCGATCAATTCGGGAATTCCCCCTACGTTTGTAGCCACAACTGCAAGACCAATGGACATTGCTTCTAAAATACTACAGGGAGTTCCTTCAGCAAATGAGGGTAAACACATCACGTCAAACTGAGAAATGCATCTGTAAAAATCATCATCCGTTTTAAAAGGCAAAAAAACAACCTGGTTTATTTGTCCAGCGAGCATCTCTCTTTCCAATTCTTCTCTTTCAGGACCCTCTCCCATAAAAGTGAGATGCGCATGGGGAAAGAAAGATAGCAATGTGTGAAAAGCGTGTAAAAGAATATAAATGCCTTTATTCGCATAGAGCCTTCCAAAATAAACGATGTGCAATTCACGAGCAACAGAAGGGCGAGCCCGTACATGGGGCTCTGGTGGGTAAATAAGAGAGCGCAGAACAGTGGCAGCTCCTCTATAATCGTACTCACTTTGCAGTTGGGTCAGACTTCTCATGGAAATGGCTATCACAAAGGGGATCTGATGGATGTGAGACTCAATAGGCTGCCACCAAGAATCTTTACTGGGTAGTCCTGTTTCTGAATAGATGATTTTTAGTCCGGCTTCTTTTGCTGCATGAATTAAAAATGTGCTCTTAGGATTGAAGCAGTGGCAAATGTTAGCTTGCAGCTTGCTGAAAATGAATGACTTGTATTTTTCGAAGAACCACTGTTTTGCAAGCCCTATATTTCCGAGATGTAAATGAACGATCCCATCCTGTTTTAATCTCTGGAAAAATGGAGAAGTGGCCTTAGGATGCAATCGACCCATTGTGACAACAAGTGGTCTGAATCCCCATTTTTTAAGATGCGCTGCGATGAGATGGACTTGCAGTTCTGTTCCTCCTATAGGAGATGGAGAATCGCAACAGAGGAGAACAAGACCTTTTGGGCGCAAGAAATAGACTTTCAGAGTCACAATAGGAATGTCAATCAATGCCTTCAAGTAGAAAAGGAGAGGCTTGATTCTATCAATCCACTTTCTGGATAAATAAGGTCTTATCTTTTTTTTAAAGAATTTTATAGCGCTGTAGTAGAAAGACATTCTAAGAGTCCCTCTTGAAGTGAGTGTTTAGGGTGCCAGCCTATTTCATTACTGATTTTATCTCTATTTGCTTGCGCGTGAGGAATAGCTTCTAGAGTTTCTTGGCAATAAATGGGTTTATTTGTGCCTAGAAGTTGCTGCAATAACTCAATCACTTCGCTACAGGAAAAACAGATGCCTGTGCCGATGTTATAACACCCTCCCGCTTTACCACTTTGCATAATCGCAATGAGAGCATCTGCAACATCATCCACATAGACATAGTCGCGGGTTGAAGTCATCGCATGTGCATGAATCTTTTCTTGTGTGCGCAATTGGTAAATCATATGCGGAATAAAAAAATGGAGTGGTTGTAGAGGTCCGTAAATATTGAATGGACGAGAGATCGTGACAGGTAAAGAAAAAAAGCGGGCATAAAAACGGCACATCTCTTCTGCTAGCCATTTTGAGTGTGCATAAGGGTTGTTAGGTTGAATGGGTGCTTCTTCAGAAATCGGACCCTTGCCCTGATTTCCATAGATGTAGCCGCTTACGTAATGCATGGAGATTTTTTTGTTCCGGCAAAACTCTAATAGAGTCCTTGTCGTATCTACATTTGATTGATAAAATTCTTGAGGTTGCTGCCAGCTAGACATAATGCCTGTTTTCCCAGCGAGATGAAAAACATAATCAGGTGCTAGTGCATTTAAGTAATCGAGTGCATGTAGGGATGACAAATCACACTCCGCAGAACGGAGAGTCGTTGTGGTATATCCTTGAAGCTGCATCTTAGCAATGAGCGCTTTTCCTAAAAAGCCATTTCCCCCTGTTACAAGAATGTGCAGACTAAATCCTCATTTGCTTTTTCATAATTTTTTATAGATCCAATGTCTATCCACCTTCCTCGATGGCCTACTGCGGCAATATGTTGATCGGATTGCAGCAAGTGGATAATGAGTTGATCAAATGAATAAGGTTGACCTTCGGGAATGTAATCTAAAATCATTCTATTTGCCATGTATACACCCATATTAATAGGATGTTCAAATACTGGTTTTTCTTTAAAACCGACTACTCTTTTGTCTTCAATTTCTAGGATGCCATAGGAACATTCTTCTTGATGCTGATAATAGGCGATGCTTAACATAGCCTTGGATTCTAAGTGGAGATCGTAAAAGGTTCCAAACTCAAAATCTGTGAGAATATCGCTATTCAAGATGAGGAGGTGCTCGGCTAAAGAGGAGATCTGCTTGATTGGACCGATAGTTCCCAATGGCTGCTCTTCGTGCACATACTCAATTTCAACACCCCATTGAGATCCATCTTTACAAAAAGAGAGAATCTGATCCGCTAAGTAGTGGAGAGCCAAAACGATTCGAGTGAAGCCGGCTTTGGCTAATTGAGAGATGAGAATTTCTAAGATCGGATCCGAGCCGATGGGAAGAAGGGACTTTGGCCTATTTTTTGTATATTCTCCTAAACGTGCGCCACGACCGCCTGCCAAAATGACTGCCATTTTAGACATGGTATATTTCCACTTTATGTGCAGCGGGAGAATTTAAGAACCATGCAATCGTTTTTTCCAGCCCTTCCTCTAAAGAAATGCGTGGAAGAAAAGAGGTTATTTTTTTCAGTTTTTGCGGATTACAGCATAGCTGGTCTACTTCGCTCGTTGAAGGGCGCATTCGGATGGGGTCTTGCACTAATTCTACACTTTGTCCCATCAACACTCCTATTTTTGCAGCTAGATTTTCGATGCTAATTTGAATACCAGTTCCAATATTGATGATTTCACCCACGGCTTCATCGGACTGCGCGAGCAGCAGAAGAGCCTGACAAGTATCTTGGACAAAAGTAAAATCGCGCTTCGTATAAATATTGCCTACAGAGACTCGATTTGCAGTGCTAAGTTGAGTGATGATAGAAGGGATGATAGCTCTTGGGGATTGTCTGGGACCGTAAGTATTAAACGGGCGAATCACTGTAAGCGGAAGATGAAAAGAAAAAAAATAACTCAGCGCAATGCTTTCGGCGCCAATTTTACTTGCGCTATAAGGGGATTGAGGCTGTAAAGGATGGTTTTCATCCATAGGAATGGATTGAGCAGATCCATAAACTTCAGAAGTGGAAATGTGGATAAATCTTTTTACCTGATTGTTTAAAGCTGCTTGGCATAAATGGGTTGT
>JAIXRT010000103.1 GCA_027485075.1 Cytophagaceae bacterium | reverse complement strand
TTATAGAATTTTCAAAATAGGATGCTTGCATCCTAT
Source organism: Cytophagaceae bacterium (assembly GCA_027485075.1). Lineage (GTDB taxonomy): Bacteria > Bacteroidota > Bacteroidia > Cytophagales > Spirosomataceae > Aquirufa. The sequence goes on along the minus strand of JAIXRT010000103.1, from coordinate 6,873 downwards.
TTTTTTTTGTTTTAAATTTACCTTAATATGCGCGCATACAAATACAAAATATGAAAGCAGAGAAAACCGTCGATTTCCAAATTAAGTCTAGTTGGTATGCCATATCCCGCATGTACAACACATTTTCCGCTCAATTTGATATGACCATGGCGATAGGCTACGTGCTGTTGCACATCGACAAAGAAGGAACGCCTGCTACAAAAATTGCCCCAGCGCTCGGTTTAGAGTCCAGAAGTTTAACGCGTATGTTGAAGACTTTAGAGGATAAGAAATGGATCAGACGGGAGGCGAATTATGCCGACAAGCGTGTAGTTAAAATCTTTTTAACAGATTTAGGGAAGCAGAAGCGTGATCAAGCGCGGCAAGGAGTTATTTTATTTAATGAGCTTGTTTATCAGCGCATTGGGGAGCAAAAAATTAGTGATTTTTTTGAAGTAATTGCTTCAATCAATCAGATTTTAGAACAAGAATCAAATACAATTATAGAGTCTGTGTCAACAAAACTAAAGTTAAAGCCATGAGTAGTTCAATAGCCATAAAGGGGGGTGAATTCTTAATTCGTCCGGTAGTGCCATTAGAAGTCTTTATTCCGGAGGATTTCACCGAGGAGCAAAAGATGATCGGTCAAACGTGTCTTGATTTTATCAAGGCTGAAGTGCATCCTATTTTAGATCAAATTGATTATGCCACAGATACCTCTGTAATGGTTGGCCTTTTAGATAAGGCTGGTGAGTTAGGGTTATTGGGGACTTCGGTACCTGAGGAGTATGGTGGCTTTGGTATGGATTTTAATACGTCTATGCTTGTGGCTGAGGCTTGTGGCGCAGGACATTCTTTTGCCGTGGCGCTTTCAGCACATACGGGTATTGGAACCTTGCCTATCGTATATTATGGTACAGAAGCGCAAAAGCAAATGTATCTTCCCAAATTAGCATCAGGCGAATGGAAAGCCGCTTATTGTTTGACCGAACCAGATTCCGGATCTGATGCGAATGCTGCGAAGACCAAAGCAAAATTAAATTCAGCGGGCACACATTATGTGATTAATGGTCAGAAAATGTGGATTACGAATGGAGGATTTGCCGACCTATTTATTGTTTTTGCTAAGATTGATGATGACAAGAAATTAACGGCTTTCCTAGTTGAAAAGTCATTTCCTGGGATAACGATGAATGGAGAGGAGCATAAAATGGGAATTAAAGGAAGTTCGACACGTCAAGTATTTTTTACGGACTGCGAGGTTCCCAAAGAAAATTTGCTTTTTGAGCGGGAGGGAGGCTTTAAGATTGCCGTGAATATTCTGAATATTGGTCGAATCAAATTAGCTGCTGCAGTTTTGGGAGGTTCAAAACAGGTGGTTGATCAGGCGGTGAATTATTCTTTTGAACGTAAGCAATTTGGTCAATCAATTCAATCTTTTGGTGCTATACAAGCTAAATTAGCTTCGATGATTGTAAAAATTTATGCATCAGAATCCGCATCTTACCGTGCCGGTCAAAATATCGATGATTCGATTGTGAGCCTAAAGGCTGGAGGTATGGGTGATGCTGAGGCGAAGCTGAAGGGGGTTGAACAATTTGCTATTGAATGCGCTATTTTAAAGGTGCACGCTTCTGAGGTTCTAGATTATGTTGTGGATGAGGGTGTTCAGATTTTTGGGGGAATGGGATTTTCTGCGGAGGCTCCTATGGAGCGTGCTTACCGGGATTCACGAATCAATAGAATTTTTGAGGGGACAAACGAAATCAATCGTCTGCTAGCTATCGGTACCGTATTAAAGCGTGCTTTGAAGGGAGAAATTGAATTAATGCCTGCGGCTATGGCTGTGGGTAAAGAGATTTTAGGAGTTCCGGATTTTAGTAATTCGGTGCCTGAAGGAATATTTGGGAAAGAGTATCAAGTGATTGCGAATCTGAAAAAAGCAATATTAATGACCTCTGGAGCTGCTTTGCAAAAATTTACCACGGCAATAGAGCAAGAGCAAGAAATTTTGATGGGTGTATCGGATATGATGATTGAGGTATATGTTGCAGAATCTGCTTTAGCGCGTGTTGATAAGTTAGTTCAGCGTGATGGTCAGGATAAGCATCAGGTAGCCTATGAATGTGCGCTTGTTTATTTACATGAAGCTGTGGATAAGATTCATCATGCGGGGAAAGAGGTTATTATGGGATTTGCAAAAGGGGATGAGCTTAATGTGTTGTTACTGGGATTGAAACGCTTTACGAAAATCGCCCCCAAGAATTTAATTGAAGCAAGACGTTTGATTGCGCAAGCAGCAATTGCAAAAAATGGCTATATTTTTTAATTTTTTCGGTTTTCAGGACAAATTATATATTTTTGATTTATATTTTTGCTAAAATCTTATTTACCCATAGTTACTTAACTTTAATTTTATGAAAAAACTACTATTAGTCTTGGCGATGATGCCGTTCTTTTTTGCTTGTTCTAGCAAGAAAAAAATGGCTGAGTTACAGTCTCGTTTGACAGAATTACAAACTAGCAGTGACCAAGCGGTTTCACGTGCTAAATCAGATTTGGCTGATTGTCAGTCATTGACAGCAAGTCTTCAAGGGGAAATCAAGAAGAGAGATGCTGATTTGGAAACTAAAACAGCAGCTTTGAAGTCTATTCAAGAGCAGTTAGATTACATGAAGAAGACAAATACAAATTTGTTGGATCGTTTGTCTGATCTTTCTGTTATTAATAAATCAGGTGCGGAGAGTATCCGTAAGTCGTTAGATGCATTAAATGAACAAGGAAAATACATCAAAGACCTGAACTCATCTATTCAGCGTAAAGACTCTGTTAATTTATCTTTAGTGATGAATTTAAAACGTTCATTAGCTGACATCAATGATGAAGATGTAACTGTTGAGGTGAAAAAAGGAGTAGTTTACATCTCAATCTCTGATAAATTAATGTTTGCTTCGGGTTCAGCTAACGTAAATTCGAAAGCGGAAGCTGTATTAGCTAAAGTTGCTAAGGTGGTAAATGATCACAAAGACTTAGATATTTTAGTAGAAGGCCATACAGATGCGGTGCCTATTTCGACACCAGAGTTTAAAGACAACTGGGATCTTTCTGCCAAGCGTGCTACGTCTGTTGTTCGTTTATTGCAAACGAAATTTGGAGTTGATCCTGAGCGTATGACTGCTGGAGGTCGTGGTGAATTTGAACCACAATCAGGTAACAATAGCCGTGCAGGACGTAAGCAGAATCGCCGTACGGAGATTATCGTGACTCCGAAGTTGGATCAGTTTTTTAACCTAATGACTCCTCAAACTTCTGGGAACTAATCAGGAAATAAGTAGACATAAAAAAAGGCCTCATGTATGAGGCCTTTTTTTATGCGAATGTTCTTCGGACAAAATCTAGTTTTCTACGTGAAATGGGTAATGTGGTTCCTAATCCTGTAGGGACTTCAGTCGCACCTTGTGCATCGAATGCTGGGATATTTTCTTTGTTGACCAGGTAGGACTTGTGTATGCGTACAAATTGATTTAAGCGTAACTGAGCTTCAAATTTTTTAAGGGTTTTCGCCATGACCACTTGTTTTTGATTTTTCAAGTGAACAATGCTGTAATTCCCTTTTCCTTCAATGTATACAATGGTGTTTACTGGGCAGTTTTCAATTCCTGGTAATTTAATATCAATTTTCATACGTTCGAACTATTTTTTTAATTGTTACAAACCTAGAAAATTGATGCAATGAATAGCAAATTGACTTATCTAACGGTTGGTTTTTTATCAAATGGGCTTGAATTGTAGTTCAAAACAAAAAAAAGGTCTTCGATTGAAGACCTTTTTGCTCTGTAGCGGGGGCCAGACTCGAACTGACGACCTTTGGGTTATGAGCCCAACGAGCTACCAACTGCTCCACCCCGCGATGTAATTGGAGTGCAAATATGCAGGGTTTTTTCGTGAAAAACAAGTATCTTTGCTAAAATAATCAATTTTTTCCCTTTAGGGCATTGTTGTTTTTATATGGCCCATCAGCATAAAGCAGGTTTTATTAGTATCATTGGAAAGCCCAACGTAGGCAAGAGTACACTGATGAACGCGCTCGTGGGAGAGCGACTTTCGATTGTGAGTTCGAAAGCGCAAACAACACGACATCGCATTCTAGGTATGCTTAACGGTGAGCATGAAGGGGATGAGTATCAAATCATCTATTCTGATACGCCGGGGGTACTTATGCCGAAGTATGAATTGCATAAGTCGATGATGGCTTTTGTTAAGAATTCATTGGAGGATGCTGATGTGGTGCTCTATGTGACTGATGTTTTTGATACGTATGAAGATTTGGATTTTTTGACAAATTGGAAGGATCATACAGAGACGCCTATTGTTGTACTAATCAACAAAATTGATTTGGTCACTCAGGATCGTTTGCAGGAATGTTTAGAATATTGGCAAGGTATTTTTCCTGGCCGCGCCATTTTACCCATTTCTGCCCAAGAAGGAGTGCATTTAGACCAAATTTTCAAACATATTGTTGAAAATTTACCTGTGCATCCGCCATTTTTTGATAAGGATGAATTGACGGATAAACCAGAGCGTTTTTTTGCGGCGGAGATTATTCGAGAGAAGATTTTAATGAATTATAAAAAGGAAATTCCGTATTCCTGTGAAGTAGTGGTGACTTTGTTTAAAGAAGAACCTGCTATTCTGCGCATTGCTACGGAGATTTATGTAGAACGTGTTTCTCAAAGAGCTATCATTATTGGTCATAAAGGAGAGAGCATAAAGAAGGTTGGGACTCAAGCACGTGCCGACCTAGAAGCGTTTTTTGGTAAGAAAGTATTTTTAGAGCAATTTGTGAAGGTTGAGCCAGATTGGCGTGCAAAAGCAGATAAATTGCGATCATTCGGGTATTCGCCCGATTAATTTTTAAGACAAATGTCAAATATTGTAGCCATTGTAGGCCGTCCCAATGTGGGAAAATCAACGTTGTTCAATCGTTTAATTGAACAGAAAAAAGCAATCATGGACAACATGTCGGGCGTTACGCGCGATCGTCATTATGGTTATGGTCAATGGACTGGGAAATTCTTTTCCGTTATTGATACTGGTGGATATGTGCATGGTTCAGAAGATATTTTCGAAGGTGCTATTCGTGAACAAGTTGAATTAGCGATTGAAGAATCTGCGGTGTTACTATTTGTCGTAGATTGTCAAACGGGATTAACCGATTTAGATAAGGATTTTGCTAAAGTATTACGTCGGTCAAAAAAACCAGTAATTCTAGTAGCTAATAAGGCCGATACGCATGAAAAAGCGATGGCTTCAGCGGAATTTTATGAGCTAGGTTTAGGTGACCCTTTTCCAATTGCCGCTGAAAGTGGAAGTGGAACTGGAGATATGTTGGATGTAATGATCTCTCATTTTAAAGACGAAGGAGTAGAAAACCCAGAGGCTGGTGTTCCGCGTGTCGCTATTCTTGGACGACCAAATGTAGGGAAATCTTCCTTTTTGAATGCGTTGCTTGGACGTGATCGTTCGATTGTAACTGATATGGCTGGCACGACGCGAGATGCAATTCAAAATCGTTACACGCTGTATGGTAAAGATTTTATAATCACCGATACGGCAGGTATTCGTCGTAAGGCTCGTATCGATGATAATATAGAGTATTATTCTGTTCTTCGTTCGATTAAGGCCTTAGAGGAGTGTGATATTGCGATTATATTGATTGATGCGACAACGATTGATCCGTTAACAGGTTTAGAGGCGCAAGACATGAATATTGTCAGTATGGCTGATAAAGCTAAAAAGGGTATTGTACTGATGGTCAACAAGTGGGATTTGGTTGCAAAAGACACCAACACAGCCAATGCACTTGAAAAGGCTATCAAAGAACGAATGGCTCCTTTGAATTACATGCCAGTGATTTTCACATCTGTAATGGAGAAAAAGCGTATTTTCCAAGTTTTGGAAATGATGCTTCAGGTGTACGAAAATCGTTCGCAAAAAATATCAACGTCAAAATTAAACGATGTAATGTTGGACGTTATTCAAAGCTATCCGCCACCAGCATGGAAAGGTAAATACATTAAAATTAAATATTGTACGCAGGTTTCCACACCATACCCAACGTTCATTTTCTTCTGTAATTTACCTCAGTACATCAAAGAAAGTTATGAGCGTTATTTAGAGAATCAAATGCGAAAGAATTTCCAATTAGATGGTACTCCCATCTCCTTATTTTTCCGCAAGAAATAGTTTATTAATAGACGAAAGGCTGATTTTTCCTAATTGGCCTTTCGCTCCGATTCCCCAGATTTCTCCACCCACTTGTATGATGTTGTGATAGGGACTTGGACCTAAGTTTTTCCATTGTTTCTTTTTTTCATGATAGGCCGCACTTTGACTGGGTCCGCTAACTATCCAATAAGGCTTAGCCCAAATCACCTTTTCCATGTAGAAGGACGGAGTATTGGTTAATTGCTTCCAGCTTTTCCCACCATCTTGAGTTGTCAATATTGGGATGGAGCTCTCATTTAATTTTCGGTAATCTCCACCTACGGCCCAAAATGTATTTTTGTTTTTTGAACCAATCGAAAAATAGCCTTTGGCTTCCCCCGTGGGTATGTTGGTCTCCGTATATGTCCACCCTGATTTTTGATTATTCTTCAAGTATATTCGGGCAAACGCACCGCCACCTCCAATAAGCAACAAATGATTTCCATTCATACTTAAGCTTGAACCACTAGCTGCAAAGAAAGCTTCCTTTGCTTGCAGAAACGATGTACCTGATGTGTCAATTTGCGTAAATACACGATCTCATATTTGAAACAAGGTGAGTTTGCGTTGGATTGGATCTGCTAAAAGCCAGCCTGCTTGTTTACTCCTATCCCATTGGATACAGTC
>JAIXRT010000205.1 GCA_027485075.1 Cytophagaceae bacterium | reverse complement strand
TTCCTACTTGCTTCCAAATGAATGCCGGTGCATCTATTCGAACGACATCCACCCCCAAATTGGCATAGAAAAATACATTACCCAGCATCTCTACAAACACCCGTGGGTTCGTGTAATTCAAATCCCATTGATACTGGTGAAACACGGTCATCACCCATTTGTCGGATTTTTCATCGTAGGTAAAACTTCCTGGGGAACTCTCCGGGAAAATTTCAGGCATCGTCTCATCCATCAAATCCGGGATACGACGATCATCGTACATGTAAAAATAATCCTGGTATTCTTTGATTCCTTTCTTCGCTAATTTCGCCCATTCGTGGTGATGCGAAGTATGATTGAGCACGATGTCAATCATCAAATACATGTCTTTTGCTTGTAATTCAGCCTGAAAAGCACGTAAATCATCGATCGTTCCTAAGCGCTCCTCCACCACGCGGAAATCTTCCACCGCATAACCTCCATCACTTTCCCCTTCCGGGCTTTTGAACAAAGGCATCAAATGCAGAAAATTAACGCCTAGTTTTTCGAGGTAAGGAAGTTTAGACGGGAGTTTATTGATTTGACCAGCAAAGCGGTCCACATATAAACTCATGCCCACTAGGTCTTGACTCAAGAACCAGGTGCCTTTTTTTTCCTTGTCAGTGTCCCGCTTTTTTAACGCATCCGATCGATCGAGATGTGCTTGGCAAGCGGAATTCAGAAGGCTTTCGAATAATCCTGCCGCTAAGGGGTGTGACCCGTAAATGGCATGAAAATGGGTATATATATCATCCAAGTTCGCCGTAAAGCGTTCCTGAAATGCGGAATCTTTGATTTTATGCGTTTTGATTAGCTCATGGAGCTTTTTTTGAAGGGCTGGGTTGTACACGGATATTAATTAAAAATACTGTTATTCAAATGTTTAAATGCCTCCATCGCACCCATATATTCGCAGGTACGCGCACCGGCTTTATTGGCATTCTGGATGAGACCATTCCAATCCTCCCACGTGAGCGATTCAGGTTTCAGGTTATCGCGATCCAACTGGTAAAGTACCGCACCCACGAACGCATCACCCGCACCGGTGGTATCGGTTGGCTTAATCGGAATGCTTGGAATGATGTAGGTTTTTCCGCCTAATCCCAATAGCGTGCCGTCTTTGCCTAAGGTAATCGTAAATACTCCCGGTATATTATGTAGCAAGTTGTCTGCCGCTTCTTCCAGGGAATCTTTCCCTGTAATTAACATCGCTTCTTCATCACTTAGTTTGGTAAAATGTGCTTGCTTCAGGAAAATCCAGGATTGTTTGATAAAGCTTTCTTGTTTGTCGCCAAACAATAAATGCCGGTAATTCGGGTCAAAGCTGATGGTTTTGCCTTTGTTTTTCGCAGTTTCCAACAATTGATAATAGGCTGCATTTAAGGGTCCATCAAGAAATGCGGTGGCCGATCCGAAATGAATAATGTTCGTTAGTCTTAGGTCGATTTGATTGACTTCCTCCACGGTTAATTCCGCATCAGCTCCACGGTTAAACACGAAATCACGTTCGCCATCGAGCATTAAGGATACAAAAGCAAAGGTGGTAAAGTGCTTGGAATCCAAATGAACATGGTCGGTATTCACGTGGAATTCCGCCATCACTTGTTTTAATTGTTTGCCAAAAGGATCATTTCCTACTTTGGCAGAAAGCGCCACGGAGCCACCCAAGGCACCGATTGCCGCGGCGACATTCGTCGGGGCACCACCTGGTTTTTTAAGAAAATTTTGTCCGTCTGATAAGCTCGAGCCTTTGTCGGTACAGATCATATCGATCAAGGCTTCTCCAATACACAATACACTCATTAGGCTACTTTAGTTGGGGATGGTTTAATAAAAGCTGTCGCTACGGCAGCAATGGCCAATAACACGCCTGCAAAGGTAATCGCATTTCTCGGGTCGTTGTCTAAAAAGTGCTTTAAAATATATCCAAACGAGATATTTTGTAAGATCATCGGAATCACAATCATCATGTTGATGATGCCCATGTAGACGCCATAGCGTTCTTTCGGAATGTCACCAACGACTAATAAATAGGGGATGCCCATCATGCTGGCCCAACCTACGCCAAAACCTGAGATGGCGAAGAATAACAGGTTCTTGTTTTCGATGTGTGGAAAGGCAAGAAATCCGATTGCAGCGAGTAGCAAACAGAGCATGTGAACGGATTTAGCTCCATACTTTTTGGCGAAATTCGCTAAAGCTAAAGCGGATAAAAACGTCACAATATTGTACCATCCGTTGACTAAACCTGTCCAGGATACCGCTTTTTCATATAGCTCAGGGTTATCTTTCGGTGTCGCATTCCACACCGATAAGGCAATACTTTTGGAAGAATTTTGCCAATAACAAAAGAGGGCATACCATTGAAATAAATACACCAAAGCTAATTGCCACATTACTTTGGGCATGACTCCAATGGCATGAAAAATTTCAACAACAGATTCGGTTATGCTGACTTTTCTCGCCCGAATCTGTGCGAGTTCTTCGGCTGTTGGTTCAATTTCCGACGTTGTCCGCATGCTCCACCAAATCGATCCAATGGAACAAATAGCGCCTAAAAAGAAAGAGGCATATACCCAAGTAGGTAATGACCCAGTTTTGCCGATAAAAATTAATGGGAAAATGAAGAGCGATAAATTGGCTAAGGTTTGGCCAAAACCCGTGAAAAAACTTTGCATTTGAAAGCCTGTGGGCTGCTGATCTTCATTTAATTTATCCGCCACAAAAGCGCGATAGGGTTCCATCGCGGTATTATTTCCTGCATCTAGAATCCACAATAAACTTGCGGCCATCCACAACGTAGAACTGAACGGATACAAGAGTAAACAGATACTGCATAAAAGTGCGCCAATAAAGAAATACGGCTTTCTGCGTCCCCAGCGTGGATGCCAGGTGCTATCGGAAAGGGCGCCAATAAATGGTTGAATCAATAAACCAGTCACAGGTCCCGCTAAATTCAATAAGGGTATTTCATCTGGACTCGCCCCTAAGAAATCATATATGGGATTAACTGCACTTTGTTGGAGCCCGAAGCTATATTGAATACCAAAAAATCCAACGTTCATGTTGACAATTTGACTAAAGCTGAGCGAAGGTTTTTTAATCGACATGTTAATAGGTTTATTTTCAGATTAAACTTAATTAATCCAATGTTCATGCGCAAGCAGTACTAGACTGTTGGCCTAATATTCTTGCGACAAAGGATGAATCATCAATTCGTCAATCACCACATGCGAAGGCTGATTCATTACATAATAGATGCTGTCGGCCATATTTTCGGAGCTTAACCAAGTTTGATGGCTCGAATCTCCTTGTGGCTCTGCGTGAAAATGGGAATCGACTAATCCAGAGTATATGCATGACACCTTGATGCCATCCTTGCGTACTTCTTTGCGAAGCGCCTCTGTAAAGGCATGTTGGGCATATTTAGAGGCGCAGTATAAGGATCCTCCATCAAATACGCGTTTGGCGACATCCGATGCGATGGAAATGATATGGCCTTTTTTCGCTTCCTTCATGTGGGGTAAGACCTGTTGTGAAAATAAAAAAGTCCCTTTGACATTGGTGTCAAAAACCTGATCCCATTTTTCTTCTGTATACGAATCAGTTGGCCCAAAAGCACCAACCCCCGCATTATTGATTAGGTAGTCAATTTTTCCGTAAGTATGAGCCGTTTTTTCGACCGCATTTTTAACAAATGAAGCATCCGAAACATCGCCAGCAAAATAGAGTGGACGATGTCCTATCTCCGTGATTTCTGCAGCCAAATCTTTTAACTCCCCAACATTTCGGGCAATCAGGCTGAGCTGGAAATCATGTTTGGCTAATAAAAGGGCTAATGCCCGACCGATGCCGCGAGAGGCGCCGGTGATGATGGCGGTTGGGTAGCTGTTATTCATGTCCCAAACTTACTAAATTAATATGGATTGATTCGGGCTTGTTTATTGAATTATTTTTGTATTATTTTATACAATTCTAATTTCAATATACCATGAAAAAAGTCAAAGACATTTTAACAAAGAAGGGGGCGATGATTATATCCATCTCTTCGGATGCAAAGATTATCGAGGCTTTGCAGTTGATGCAAGATTGTAACGTGGGTTCGGTTGTGGTCATGGACCATGGACAATACCGCGGTATTTTGACGGAGCGTGATTATGCGCGAAAAGTAATATTGTTAGATAAAAATTCATCGGATACTTCTGTGGCTGAAATCATGTCAACAGACCTGCCAGGAGTGGAGTTGGGAAGTTCGATAGAGGTCTGTATGATCTTGATGTCGGAAAGGAATATTCGCTACCTACCAGTAGTTGATAATGGAGAAATGATTGGAATTATCTCCAGTAATGATTTGATTAAGGCAACGATTCAAGATCATTTGGAAACGATTGAACACCTGAAAAATTACATACATGCGTAAAAAGGTTGCCTTTTTAATTAATCCTTTCAAACGAATTCAATTACAGTCTTATGTAGATTGGGTTAAGTCTTGTGTCGATTTTTCTTTAATTATTTTTGACCAGGAATGGCCAAAGAGGTTAAATGATTTTGATGAAGTTTGGGTGATTGGAGGCGACGGGACCTTTAATTATTTTGTAAATAAGTATCCGAATTGTGATAAGCCTATTGCGTTATTTAAAGGCGGAACTGGAAATGATTTTTATTGGAAACTCTATGGGAATCTTACCCGTGAAATGCATTTGACTACTATTATAGATTCACATGTGGAGTCTTTTGATGCAGGCCAAGTGAATGAAATGCTTTTTTTGAATGGGGTTGGAATCGGAATAGAAGGGGAAGTTTTGTCGGCCATAGATGCCATTCGTTGGCTTGGTGGCGCTCTTGGGTATTATTTAGCGGCTATACCTGCCTTGATTCGATTTAAGACTTATCATATTCAAGGTGGCAGAGAGGTCTTTTTATGCATGATATTTAATAGTGCACGGGCAGGAGGAGGATTTCACTTCTTTCCGATGGCGGATTTGCAAGATAGCCAATTGGATATGCTCATCTGTGACCCTTTACCTGTTTACAAGCGTTTGTTTTACATGCCAATCATTCAATCGGGGGGACATTTAAATTTACCATTTGTGCATTTTTCAAAGATAAGTTCCGAGCAAATTCGTTGCGATCGGGTTTTACGTGCTCAAGTAGATGGGGAAGTGTTGGAATCGGATACATTTGATTTTAAAATTCTTCCTGCTAAATTTAAGTTTATCGTACCTACTAAACTTTAAATTATGTATAATCGATTAAAGGCTGTAATGGCCTTGGTTATCCTTTCGCTTTCTGCATTTGGTCAAGAAGCTGACAAGAAAAAAGTCATTCAATCCATTCAAAATCGTTCCGATCAATACGGACAAATTGCTCAGAAAATCTGGAATTTTGCGGAGGTGGGGTATAAGGAAAAACAAAGTTCTTTGCTACTCCAAGAGACCTTACGTCAGGCTGGTTTTCAGGTAGAAGCCGGTGTGGCGGATATTCCAACGGCCTTTGTTGCAACTTTTGGTCAGGGAAAACCGGTGATCGGAATTATGGCAGAATACGATGCCTTGCCAGGTTTATCACAGGATTCCATACCTACTAAACGTAGTTTAGGGGGTAATTCAGGACATGCCTGTGGTCACCATTTATTTGGGACAGGTTCGGTTGCAGCGGCTATTGCTGTGAAGGAATGGATGAAGGAAACAGGTCAAAAAGGAACCATCAAGTTGTACGGCTGCCCGGCGGAAGAGGGTGGTTCTGGAAAAGTATATATGGTCCGCGCGGGTTTATTTAGTCAGGCGGATGTGATGTTGCATTGGCATCCAAACGATGAGAACACCGTTTCTGCGTCTTCATCACTCGCTAATAAAGCTGGCAAATTCCGTTTTTATGGATTGTCATCCCATGCGGCGGCGTCTCCGGAGCGTGGTCGTTCAGCCTTAGATGGCGTGGAGGCGATGGACCACATGGCGAACATGATGCGAGAGCATGTGCCGTCATCGACGCGTATTCATTATGTGATTACGAATGGCGGTAAAGCGCCAAATATCGTCCCTGATTTTGCTGAGGTGTATTATTATGTGCGTTCGCCACAACGCGAAGTGGTTGCGGATGTGTGGAGTCGATTGGAGAAAATTGCCGAAGGTGCAGCGCTGGGAACTGGCACGCGGTATGAGGCGGAGTTGATTGGTGGAGTATATGAAGTTTTACCCAATCAGCGCTTAGCGAGTGTGATGGGGGCAAACCTAAAGGCCGTGGGTGGATATACCTTGAATGCCTCTGAGCTTGCTTTTGCGAAGCAATTGCAACAAACGGTGGGTATGCAGGCGGTGGATTTGGCGACGACGAATCAAGTTTTTATGGATCGTCCGGATCCGAGTGGTGGTGGGTCCACGGACGTGGGGGATGTGAGTTGGGTGGTGCCAACGGTCGGTTTGGGTACCGCGACATGGGTGCCGGGTACCTCGGCGCATAGTTGGCAAGCTGTCGCTGCCGGCGGTATGTCGATAGGCCGAAAAGGCATGATGGTAGCTGCCAAAACCCTTGCGACTACCGCAATGGATTTATTTAAGAAACCGGTCTTGATCGAGGAGGCACGCGCGGAGTGGTTGACGAAACGCGGAGGCGCTGACTTCCAATACAAATCGTTGTTGGGCGACCGCAAGCCGGCCTTGAATTACCGCGATTAATTTTATCAGTTTTTTTGAGGGGCTTTGGGTTTTAAAACCGTAGCTTTTTGCCGCCTGTTACCTTTGGCACACCTGATAGGTGTGCCAAAGGTGCGGCAAGACTTTTTTTTTCAATATATTCATCGTAACATTGCAATGTAATAATTAACCCATGGGAATAACCAAGACCGATTTGTTTACCGATGAGCAAAATGCGATTGCCAACATGGCGAAAGTATTGGGTCATCCAGCGCGTGTGGCCATTCTGCAGTATTTGGTGAAGTCTAAAACCTGCATTAATGGCGATTTAATTTCAGAGCTTGGCCTTGCCCAAGCGACCATTTCCCAGCACCTACGTGAGTTAAAAGAGATTGGTTTTATTCAAGGCACCATTGAAGGGGTGTCTGTTTGTTATTGCATTAATCCGGAGAAGTGGGCGGAATTTAGCCAACTGTTCGGATCGTTTTTTGAACATTATTTCGTTTCACAACAATCTAACTGCTGTTAATTATGAGCTTTCCTAGAATGCACGTTTCACTTTATGTCAGCAATTTGGCGGCTTCAGTGAATTTTTATTCGACGTTTTTTGGCCAACCGGCTACCAAGGTAAAACCAGGTTATGCCAAATACGTTCTTGATAGTCCATCGTTGATCATCTCCTTTATTGAAAATCCGGAGCGTGTTCAGTCTAATTTTGGTCATCTAGGTTTTCAGGTGGAAACCTTTGAGGAAATGTCCAATCGCTTAGTTCATGCACGAGCGCAAGGTCTCGTTTCCAAAGAGGAAATTGGTACCTCTTGTTGCTATGCGGTACAAGATAAGTTTTGGGCAACGGACCCTGACGGAGTTCAGTGGGAGGTTTACTATTTCCACGAAGACGCTGAATTCAATGATCCGCATTACGAAGCTCAAGATGCATCCGCCTGCTGCATGCCGCCAGTTGCTGAAAAAATTGAACTAAAAATGGTTGAAACACAAGCAGCTAATACCTGCGCTCCCGGTTCCGGATGTTGTTAATAAATTATCAGTTTTCTAATTAATAAAACCCTTAGCTTTGGCACACCTGTCAGGTGTGCCAAAGCTCAAGCAAGCAGTCCCTTTTGACCAAACAAACTAAATCAATCAAACGAATCATACAAATACCAAACCACCCTACGAAAACCAAACCACCCAACCAGTCCCTTCTTTTCGCATGAATAATACCCTAAACGAAAACCTTGAATCGATTTTAGCCTTGGAGATTTCCGAGGAGCGCAGAGCCGTTCTTCAGCCCTTGATCGAATACATCAAAGCCAAGCGCGAAAAAGAACAACCGATTTTGTTAAACTTTATCTGCACACACAATTCACGCCGTTCGCAATTTTCCCAGATTTGGGCCCAAACAGCCGCGGATTATTTCCAATTAGCCGCTCAATGTTATTCAGGTGGAGTTGAGGTGACAGCTTGTAACGAGCGGACGGTTGCCTCCTTAGCACGCATGGGTTTCATCGTTTCTAAACATGGACATTCAAACCCCATTTATTTCGTATTGCATACGGAAGATTCGCTTCCCATCAACGTATTTTCGAAATTATATGATGATGTCATTAACCCGCACCGCAACTTTGCGACGGTGATGACGTGTTCGCATGCCGATGAGAATTGCCCGTTTATTCCCGGCGCAGAAGTACGAATTCCGGTACGTTATGAAGATCCGAAAGCCTTCGATGATACGGATCAAGAAGCAGCAATGTACGATGAGCGTTCGCGCCAAATCGCCAGTGAAATGTTTTACGTTTTCTCCCGCGTCTAGCTAGTATGATCACGAACGACTAGCCAGCGTCCGTCAATTTTCTTAATTAACAAAGTGAAATAGCCACCTATGTCGCCTAGGCTAGGTCTTTTTAAATTCCACCGACCGAGCACCCAAGCCGTTTGGCCAGCCGTTACGTCCACTTCCTGTATGTCAAAAGACAAGGTTCCCATTGTCTCGCGATTCGGATAACTCGTCTGATAGCGCTTGAGCGTGGCCGCCCAGCCTTTGGTTACACCAGCCTTCCCGATAAACTTCAAGTCCTCGCTTTTGGCGTAATATTCCATAAACTCCTCGATTTTACCCTCATTCCACAGTTTCTCCTGCGTACTCAGGACAGACTTGATATCCGAAACATCTTTATTTGTTTGTGCAAAAATGGGGAACGCCAAAAGGACGAAAGCAATGATTTTCATAGGTCTATATTTTTTTCCAAAGTAAAATAATTTTGTCGACACATGTAGGTTTTTCGTATCAATTCTCAAAAGCCAATTTTTTGTTACCGATTATTGTATCATTTTTGTAAAATAATAAATCTAGACTTACCATGAAGCAATTTTTACTAGCCATTTCGCTAGCATGTACCTCGCTCGCAGCATTCGCGCAAGCCCCCGATGAAAATCGTTTTGTTAAGTCGGTACTCGTAGACAAACTCGACGAACCGATGGAATTTACCTTTTTACCGGACGGACGCATTGTCTTCGTTGAGCGTAAAGGGGAGGTTAAACAATACGATCCCGCGACAGGAATCACCAAATCAATTGGTAAAATTGTTACTAATACGAAATACACCAACCGCGCCGGACAAGTTCGTGAGGCAGAAGAAGGTGTAATGGGTGTCATTGTTGACCCTAATTTCAAAGAAAATCACTGGTTGTATATCTATTATGCACATCCAAAAGATCCGAAACACGTGTTGGCACGTATGGAATTGAAGGAAGAAGCGTTGTTGATAGACCAACAAAAAATCATTCTTGAAGTGCCTACTCAGCGTGAGGAATGCTGCCACACTGGTGGGGGTATGGTTTTCGATAAAGCCGGAAATCTTTTCTTGACGGTAGGTAATAACACAAGTAATAGCAACTCAGATGGCTATGCGCCCATCGACGAACGTCCGGGTCAAGCGTATTGGGATGACCAACGTGGCGCTTCGAACACGAATGATTTACGTGGAAAAATCTTACGTATTCATCCAGAGAAAGATGGTTCTTATACCATTCCTAAAGGAAATTTATTTGCCCCAGGCACGCCTAAAACGCGTCCTGAAATCTATACGATGGGACATCGTAATCCATGGAGACCAAGTTTAGATTCAAAAACAGGATATTTATATTGGGGCGAAGTAGGCCCGGATGCATCAGTGGATTCAGAAAAAGGTCCACGTGGATACGATGAATTTAATCAAGCCAAAGGACCTGGATATTTCGGTTGGCCTTATTTCATTGGAAATAACCAAGCATATTCAGATGTAAACTTTGAAACATTAGCAATCGGACCAAAATTCAATCCGGCTGCTCCTGTAAACGATTCACCTAATAATACAGGTTTACGTGAATTGCCACCGGCAACGAAGGCGATGCTTTGGTATCCATACGGATTATCGGAAGAATTCCCATTAATGGGCTCATCAGGACGTTCAGCGACTGGTGGTCCGGTATATCACAAATCTGATTTCCCAAATGCCAAGCGTGCGTTTCCTGCGTATTATGAAGGAAAATGGTTGATCGTTGAGTTCATGCGTGGCTGGATCATGGCCGTAACAATGGATGAAAATGGTAATTATAAATCGATGGAACGCTTTATGCCAAACACTACGTTTGGTTCTGCGATCGATATGGATTTCAGTCCAGAGGGAGATTTATATGTATTGGAGTATGGTTCTGCTTGGTTTAGAGGGAATGAAAATGCGCGTTTGGTGAAGATTGAATACCAAGGAGGTAACCGTAAGCCAGAGGTTGTGGCTTCAGCTGCCAGCA
The DNA here is from genome assembly GCA_027485075.1 of Cytophagaceae bacterium. Lineage (GTDB taxonomy): Bacteria > Bacteroidota > Bacteroidia > Cytophagales > Spirosomataceae > Aquirufa. The sequence goes on along the minus strand of JAIXRT010000205.1, from coordinate 2,890 downwards.
AAGCAGGTGCGGCTCCATTTGCTACTGTGCTTTCTTCGGAAGGAACTAAAGACGCGGATGGCGATAAGTTGACCTACACCTGGACAGTGAAAAAGGCAGGTAAATTAGTGAAGAGTTTAACAGGTGATTCGCCTAAATTGGCTCTAACTGATCCAGGAAAATATGCAGTTACCTTGAAAGCTACAGATGCGAAAGGGGCAAGTAATTCAGCCGCTTTGGAAATCTTAGTGGGCAATGAAGCACCCGTAGTGGATATCGATTTCGAAGGAGCCAATAAATCATTCTATTTCGCTGATTCAGCACCGAAGTACAAGGTGAAGGTAAGCGATAAGGAAGATGGCGAATTAGAAAAAGGCATCTCAGCGGAATCAGTTGCAGCTACCTTGGATTACATTCCTTTCGGATATGATCCCATTGAAATGTCTCAAAGTCACCGCAAGGCTGATTCTGATTTATTTGCATCAGCAGGTTTACGTTTGATCAACAAGAGTGATTGTAAATCATGTCACCAGTTGAACTTGCGTTCGGTAGGACCTAGCTACAACGAGGTTGCGACGAAATACAAAGGCCAAAATGTAATCGACCAATTAGCTGATAAAGTGATTGCCGGTGGAATGGGCGTTTGGGGCGAGCATGCGATGTCGGCACACCCAGCCATTTCCAAAGCAGATGCCAAACAAATGGTGTCTTACATCATGAGCTTAAGCGAGCCAAAAGCTTCCAATAAAATTGCCTTGAAAGGGGAGTTAACTTTAGCTAAACCAGAAGGACAAAAATCAACGAAAGGGGTATTTGTCGTACGTGCAACGTATGTGGATAAAGGAAATAAGAAAATTGCACCGGTTCAATCCGAGAAGTGGGTATTCTTACGTGCGCCACAATTGGATGTAGAGAAGGCCGATGTAACGAAAGGTATTCTGCAATTGATTACACCAGGTAGGTCAACCAACATGGTGGGTCAAAATCCACATTTAGGTTACAAAGGTTTAGACCTAACGGGTATTTCAACCATCGATATTGCGGCTTCTGCGCAAGCACGTGTAAACGCAGCTGGTGGTGTAATTGAGATTCGCCTGGATTCCCCAACCGGTCCGGTGATTGGAAAAACAAATGCGATTGAGGTTGCGCAAGGAGGAGGATTTGGTGGTCCACCGGCAGCTTCGGCAACGCCTGGAAAAGGGGCTCCACTAGGAACGCCGGTAGCTAATGCGGCGCCAGCACCTGCAGCACCTGTAGCTCCAGCAGCCCCGGCAGCAGGAGGAGCACCGGCAGCTCCGGCTCAACAGGCACCGCGTAGACAAATGTCCACACCGACCCAAAAGGTTGCCATTCAGCCGACAACGGGTGAGCATGATGTGTATTTTGTCGCGGTAAATCCGAAGGCTGCAGACCAACAAATCGTCGTGCAGATCCAAGGAATTGAAATGAAAAAATAGTTTGCATAAAGTAGTTAGAGGGCTTACTTGTCTTTACGATGAGTAAGCCCTTTTTTTATGCGTTGTACCCTTGTTTTTCTGTTGGTTTCTACGAGCCTTTTGGCTCAAAAAAATATAACTACGGCATCGGATGCCACGGCTCCTTTGCATGCTTTGCAGCCGGATTATCCGACGCCCTATGGGGCCGCTAAACCAGAGGAGGTACTCTCGGTCGTAAACCGTGTGTTTTCCTACCTAGAAGTGGCTACTCCCAATCATTTTGTCCATAAAACCACAGGAGCGATATGGTCACCCGGCCAAGCCTTCGAAGATCAAACCGTTTTTTCCAAAGGCGATTTTCGACCAATCTCTTATGAGTGGGGTGTTACCTATTCGGGGATGCTTGAGCTAAGCCGAATTACCGGTAGCTCGAAATACAAAGACTACGTTTTCAATCGGCTGAACCTCATTGCCTCAGCGATTCCAGCAGCACAGAAAAATGATGCCAAACATATTTTACACGGTTTAATCCATCCGCGTGCGTTAGATGACATTGGAGCGATGGGAATGGCCGTCATAAAGGCCAAAAAGGCAGGTTTTTCAACCGACATGTCCTTCGTCACTAAACGGGCATCCGATTTTATCTTGAAAGAAGAACACCGTTTACCGGACCGAACGCTAGTTCGCATACGTCCGCTTCACCATACCATGTGGTTGGATGATGTGTACATGTCCATTCCTGCGCTTTTGCAATTAGGGGAATATGACGAAGCGGTATTTCAGTTTAATTCCTACCGCAAACGCATGTTTAATCCGAATTTGAATATCTACATGCATGGGTATTTAGTGGATGCTGAGGAGCATCCGGAGTTTCACTGGGCGCGTGCGAATGGTTGGGCACTATTGACCAATTGCGAAATGCTCGAGTATCTGCCGGCGAATCACCCGGCAAGACCTGAACTTGTCAAGCAATTGAAGAATCATTTGAAAGGCCTCATGTCCTATCAGGATGGTACCGGTTTTTGGCATCAATTGATTGATAAAAATGATTCATATTTAGAGACTTCTGCCACGGCGATTTATACCTATGTGCTGGCGAAAGGCATTAATATGGGTTGGTTGGATCCAAAAACCTATGGTCCTGCGGCACTATTAGGCTGGAATGCGGTAGCTACCCGCGTCAATGAAAAAGGTCAGGTTGAGGGGACCTGTGTGGGAACTGGTTTAGCCTGGGATCCGGCCTTCTACTATCACCGACCAATCTCCCCGTTTGCGGCGCATGGATACGGTCCGGTGTTATTGGCAGGTTCAGCCATCATGGAATTGGTGAAAACAAAAAATTACCAAATCAATGATTCGGCGGTGCATTTGAAGTAGAAATTTTCAATACCTTTGTGGCGTGAAAAGCGCCGTAGCCTTATTGTTGTTTCTTGCCATGCAGCTTCCGTTGATGAATCAATGGGGTGCTGTGGCCT